>SKVS01000301.1 GCA_007129335.1 Spirochaetaceae bacterium | reverse complement strand
TGCTGCCGGCTTTCCCTGGTTTGCTCAACTTTGAAGAAGGATACAGCCTGTTGCAGCTGGTCTGCCTGAGCAGCAAGTCCTTCGGCAGTGGCAGCCATTTCTTCAGAGAAGCTGGCATTCTGCTGAATAACCTGGTCCAGTTGGGACAGGGCCTTGTTAATTTGATCGGCACCAGAATCCTGCTCCCGGCTGGCAACAGAAATTTCCTGCACCAGTTCGGCTGTTTTGCGAATATCCGGGATAATAGCAGAAATAAGATCTCCGGCCTTCTCGGCTACTGCAACGCTACGCTGGCTCAGGTCGGAAATTTCTCCAGCAGCTTTTTGGCTCCGCTCAGCAAGCTTACGGACCTCACTGGCAACAACTGCAAAACCTCTGCCCGATTCACCGGCCCGGGCTGCTTCAATTGCTGCATTCAGGGCAAGAAGGTTGGTGTTGCCTGCAATTTCTTCAATAATAGTAATTTTCTGGGCAATTTCCTTCATGGCAGTAACGGTCTGGCTTACCGCCTGGCCGCCTTCTTCTGCACTCTGGGCTACCTTTTGGGACATGCTGTTGGTTTGTATTGCATTTTCTGCATTCTGCCGAATGTTTGCACCCATTTCTTCCATGGAGGAGGAGACTTCTTCGGTGCTTGCAGCCTGTTCGGTAGCTCCTTCAGCAACCTGCTGAGCCGAGAAGCTCATTTCATTACTGCCCTGGCTGACATTATTCGCACTGGATTGAACGTCCCGTACAACACCGGAAATGCGCTGGGCCATTTCTTTTAATGCGGTGGCAAGCTGGCCGATTTCATCTTTTTGATTTATATCAAGATTCTGTGTCATGTCCCCATTGGAAAGAGCCTTTGCAAAAGCCACTCCCTTAATGAGTGCAGAAGTTATCATTCGGGTGAGAATGAGGGCAATGACGATAGCAAGCACCAGGGCAATGAGAACTCCGGTAACCATCATGACGACTGCTCCTGCAACCCGTTCTACCGCAGCAGAGGCGATGGTCTGGGTCTGCCTGACTCCCGCATCAACTATGTTTCCTGCTGTTTCAACAAGGGCGGCCCCAACCCTGACCCGGTCCGCATCGACAGCGGCAATGTCGTTAAATGCATTAACAATGTTTTGCATTTCCTGCTGATAAGCAAGGGCTGATGAGCGGACGTTGTTCAGCCGGTTAATGTTTACCGCCTGTATGGCTTCAGCTAAAATACCATCGAGTATTCGCAGAAGTTCAGGAAACATGTTCAGTGCACGTTGAAGGTCTTCGTATTCCCTGTTTGCCTGGGCTCGGAAATTTAATATTTGTATTTCGTTGCCTATGTCGAGTATTCGATTGGCCCGACGAATTATATCAACCCTTCGCAGCAGTGTCTGAGCATTGGATCCGGCATTGATTTCCTGGGTTTGGGTTTGAATTTGAGCCTCAATGTAGCCTTCCAGATTTTCAACGAATTGGCCACCGGCAACATCCAGAGCTGCCCGGGCGTTTATGATCCGGGTAACTGCGTTATTCGTGGTATTTATGAGGCTACGATACTCAGCCGCTGCCGCTTTTGCTGCGGTAACTCCTTCCCGCAGTGCTACCAGTTCGGGGAACTGGGCAGAGAGTTCCTCGGCCTGGCGGATGTACCGGTCGGTATTGTCCATTTCGGCGAGGCCCTGAACATAGTAGTGGTTTTCGAAGGTGAAGTTGTAACCCCGCAATGCATAAAGGGTCCAGAGGGCATATTCCTCCATGTCAGTTGCTATAACTACCTCAGGTATGTATTTTTCTTCCAGGGCCTGGGAATCCTCCTGGATCTGGAGCATATTTACTATTCCAATTGCTCCTACGGTAATAACGAGTAATATGACCAGGCCAAAGCCCAGGGCCATTTTTAGTCCCAATTTCATATCTTTCAGCATTGTGGTACCCCTTGTGATATGTGGTTTCTTTTTATTCTAATACTTTCTGGAAAAAATGCTGTACATTTTCTTTTTTTTTTCGGCAAATCGGTAAATTGTGCATCAAACCTGATAATATCCTGTTTGATGCACCCCTAAAGGAGTCAGTATGCTTTTCCGATTCGATTCTCCCCAAGGCTCTTTTACCCTGGAACGTTACCCCCATACCGGAAACCCGAGCTTCCAGCCCTGGGATGCAGGAGATCTGCTTCTTTTGAAGGAACTGAGTTCCACGCCCATCGGCCCGGGTTCCAGGGTACTGGTGATGAACGACAGTTTCGGCGCTCTGACCTGTGCTCTGTCATTCCTCAAGCCCGATTATTACAACGACTCATATCTGGCCCAGAAAGCCCTTGCCCGGAATCTTGAGACCAATGGTATTCAGTCCTGCAACGTAAGAATACTCAATATGGATGAGTTGATTCAGGGAACCGGGAAATACGATTTGGTCATGGGAAAAATTCCCAAACACCTGAGCTACCTTGAAATGATTCTTCAGGTATTACTCATCAGAACTCACCCTCAGTCCCGCATTATGTTGGGGGGGATGACCCGTCATATTTCCCGGGGGGTGTACCATGTCTGTACCAAGGTTTTTGGCAGCTACACCACCAGCCTGGCTGCGAAAAAGGCAAGGCTCATTTTCCTTTCTCCGGAGCAAAAGACAGAAGTACCGGACCATCCCTTGAGTCCAGCAGATTGGATTAATACCGAACAATGGAATGGTTATACCCTGGTAAAACTGCCTAATACCTTTGCCCAGCGGGGAATAGACCGGGGATCCCGGGTGCTGGTCTCGTGTCTTCCTCATCGAACCGGACCCTTATCAGTTCTGGACCTGGGATGCGGCAATGGATTCTTGTCCCTGGCTGCTGCACTGGAGTATCCTGAAGCACGTATTCGGGGAATCGACGAATCGGCCCTGGCGGTCCGATCGGCGGAATTAACCTTTACACGGTCCATGCCAGACCGGGATGCCAAGTTTACCCTCATGGATGGGGGATCCCTGGAGTTTCAGGAACGCTTCGACCTCATTTTGTGCAATCCCCCCTTCCATGAACAAGCCGCGGTAAACCGGAAGCTTGCTCTGGGCATGATTCTGGAGGCAAAAAAGGTACTGGCAGCGGATGGGCATATTCTGGTGGTTGCCAATACCTCTTTGGGTTATCAGGGGGTATTGGCACAGTATTTTCCAAACATGACCGTTCTTGCCAGGGAAAGGGGTTTCAGTGTCTTTGACCTGAGCTCATAGGTTACTGACCTGCCAGGACAGAATCGAACCACTGTTTTGCCAGAACAACCTCATCCTGACCGAAACCATGGCCTGCGGTTGCCCAGTTAACCTGAAGAACCGCCCCCTGATCCTGAAGAATGCCTATGAGCATTTCGGTGGATTCCCGGGGAATCATAGTATCGTGGGTGCCTGCGGCAATGAACAGGTGTTTACCCTTGAGGTCGGGCAGATTTTCTGGTTTCAGGGGAAGCATGGGACGAAACAGCACCGCGCCTGCAAAAGATTCAGGGTACAGGAGTAACATAGCTGCAGCCATATTTGCACCGTTAGAAAAGCCCAGGGCCCAGAGTTTTTTAGCACTTACCCCGTGGGCCTGGGTTGCCTTGGGAAGGAACCGATGCAATTCAGCGGTTCTTTTTTTTATGTCTTGCTCGTCCAGGATTCCTTCGGCATGACGGGCGAACCACCGGTTCATACCATTTTCTGGAGCCCTGCCCCGGGGGCTGATGAGGGTAAGATCCGGTGCAATGTATCGTCCAAGATCAACCAGGTCGTATTCATCACCTCCGGTGCCATGGAGAAGCATGAGTCCTTCGGGACTGCCTGTCTCCCGGGTAACATAGGTAAAACCGTCAATGGTATTTGGAAGAAGTTTTCCCATGATATTACCTCCCTCCCTGAACAGGAAGTTTAATAGGGGCAAGATTTGCCTCAATGGCTTCCCGCTGGGGTTCGTACCAGGGGGGCAGTACAAGGGTTTCTCCTAAGTGGGCCATATCCTCGTCTACCCCGAAGCCCGGACCATCGGTGGCTACCTCGCACAGAGCTCCCGAAGGTTCGCGAACGTATACCGATTGAAACCAGAAACGGTCTATGACCCCGGAACTGCGTCCATGGTTTTCCCGGATTTGCTGATCAATTACTTCCTGGGTTCGGCCATCGGGAACCCGGAATGCTACATGGTGTACTGCCCCGACACCCCAGGTGCCCGTGGGGGCTTTTGGATCTAGGAGTAAATCAAGTCGTTGTCCGCCGGCGCCTTCTCCCACAACATACCTTCTGCGGCCGTCCTCTTCCCGGTCAAAACGAAAACCCAGGGCTCCGGCAAGGAAGGTTTTTGTGGCTTCTTCGTTTCTCAGGGTCAGGGTCGCGGATCCAAGAGCCTGGATTTGTACCTGCTCTGGAACAGGAGAATGGGCCCAGGGAGTAAAGGTGAACTCCCGGTACAAGGTTGCTTCTGTAAGGGAAAGGTACATTCCGTGGGGATCGAAAAAGGGTAGTACCGGTTCACCAAAACGGACTTCCCGGGGAGCCAGGGTAATTCCCTTTTGTTTCAGATGATCTTCCCACCAGTCCATGGAACCCGGAGGAATGATGAATCCAATTTCTCCCCACACGCCTGCACCGGGTCTTCGGGGTGCCATTCCCGGCCAGGGGAAAAACGTAAGATCGGTGCCGGGATTTCCCTCTCCATCGGCAAAAAAGAAATGGTAGGTGTCCGGGGCGTCCTGGTTTATGGATTTTTTTACCAGTCGAAGGCCGAGTACCGAGATGTAAAAATCCAGGTTTTCCTGAGGATCTCCTGCTATTGCGGTTATGTGGTGAATTCCCGTTACGGATGTTGAATTTTTTGACATGGGGCTCTCCTGTGCTCATGAAATGGTACGCATGCTTTCCCTGGTCAAGAATACTGATCAGGGAAAGGTCCATTGAGTTAGAAGATCCGTGACATGAGCAAAAAGGTCAAGTTTTTTTTCTGAGAAGGTGGGTTCCTGTCTTTTTGTTAGATCCGAGCTTAGTTAGACCTTGATTAGACCTGAACCCGAATTTCCTTAACCCTTTGGGTATGGAGAAATACTTCCCGGGAAATTTCCCTGCTCAGAGCATGTCCCTGGTATTCTTCGATGGAGCCATCGAAGAAATGTACCACCAGTGTGGGTTGGGATTTCTGGCCAGTTCTGGTTATGAGTATCGGAACCAGGCAGAAGCTGAAGCTCAGGGATGGGGTTTCCCGATTCCACTGATCCTCAAGAATGAGTTCGGGATAAAAGGAGATACATCCATTCTTTACCACCAAACCCAGTTCGGTAAATCGGGTTATAATTTCCTCTTTCACCTGCCCTGTCATGCCAGGTTGTTTTGCTCCCTGTCCCCAGGGGGTATGGGAATAGGGATCAGTAGGGAATGCTCCATATACTTCGGGGGTTTTGTTAAATCCGATGCCTGCCCGAACATCCTGGTACAAAGTTTTTAAACGGGCAATGGTTTTCCCATCCTTTCCGGAGAGAACAACCTGTATGAGCTGCTCTTGCACCGCGAGCATGAGTTTTGAAACCATGTGCCAGTAAATACTGCCAAGACCTTCAAAAGCAAAGAAGGTACCGGACCGACCGGTAAATTCTGCATGATTAAAGGTTTCCTCGAACATGTCCGCAAGCTTCGAGCGGACTTCTTCAGATAAATCTGTGGCTGCTTTGTTCAGATCATGGACATTCCGGAATGTGCTGGTGAAATGCCAGGTACCCTGGGAGTCTTTTTGCACTATTGCCTCAATACAGGTGGTTTGGGACAGCAGCTCCAGTTCTCCGGCATGTTCCGGTGAGATACAGTTTTTTGCTAGATATCCCTGAAGTTCCCTGTTGGGGTAGAGCATGTAAGAGTGCTGATCTTCCCGGTAAAGGGGGCCCTTCTGGAGGGTTTCCAGAATGTGAATAACCGTTTCGGCTTTTTGTCCTTCCACCGAGAGACCGGATACCTGTCCTTCGAGCATGGGGTACAGGGGCCTCAGGCGTGCCTGTCCTTTTTTAACCTCGAGAACCTGGTAGGATTCGTAGGTTCCATCGGGATGCATTGTGCTGTTCAGGGTTGCTGTGAATGTTTCGGTACACAGCTTCAGGAAGCCTGCCAGTTCACCAGGAGCAACCTGTGTCGCCGTACCATCGAAATGGGTGGCGTACACCCTGGTGCGGTACTCCGTTGCTGCTGCTCCAAGGGATTGGATTATCTTGAATCGGGCTTCCGGATCGGTAAGAGCCGGTTGTGTTTTTTGCAGGATCGATGCGCTTTTGGACAGCCATTCCCGGACTTCTTTGTGGAGATGAACCTCCTTTTGATTATTCAGAATGGTTTCCAGGCTCGCCAGGTAGCGAATGAGGTACGCCAGAGTCACCATGGACACGCCCCATCCTGCCAGGGCATTGTTTGCATCGTTCCATTCGGGCCTTTGGGTGTTCATCCAGATACCGCCGCCGGGGACGAAATTGGCTACCTTAGCAAGAAGGAGAATCAGAAGTTTTTCCACGAATCCGGTTGTAAGGATGTCTGACCCGGAATGGATTAATCTGCCGTCGGAACCAAGGCTTTCTACCCGTTCCATGATTGCTTCATGGTGTTCCCTGTGGAAGACAATAGAGCTGAAGGGATTTTCCAACAGCTGATCGATGTTCTTAATTCGATACGGCACGTCGGCGAAGGTAAAAACATCCCGTTTGCCCAGGTCCTGAAGCGCTTCAGGCAGGTAATGATCGCAGTGTTCCAGCAGCTTCGCCAAATATATAATTTGATGATCGCTCCAGTAGCCTATGTTTGCCCATGGATCGTGGGGATCCGGGATTTCCCAATCTATTCCCTGGTCAGAAATGCGATAGGGGTTGTATCCATCTATAGTGGTGGCATTCAGGAATTTGGTTATGATTCCGGGCAGGTAGGCGGGGTAGGAGAGGCACAGGGCTTCCCAGTTCTGAAAAATATCCCGCCAGTTCCCCTGGTAACCCAGAATGGGGTTGCCCTTTCCGTCAGAGGTTTTGATAAAGAACTGATTCCAGGGTCTGCTGGGATCTCCATGGCGGCGGCTGAAGGTCAGGGGCAGATATTCCAGGCTCAGCCGTTCAATGATGGGATTCCCTGATTGTTGTCCGGCTCTGTGCAGCTGGTCCACGGTGATTTTTTCTGGCAGGGCAGCAAACCAGCTTCTATGCTCTTCGGTAACCTTGGAATTCCAGGACTTCGCGAACCGGGTGAAGTCCCTGGTATCGATGGTGTACCCTTCGATGAAGTATCCTCCCCTCATACAGTTAAACAGCACGTTTGCCCGGTGGTGGACATCGCTGGTCAGGCTTCCGGTATTCTGGTGGCCATCGTTCATTTTAATGATCTGGTCGAGCTTTTGCCGACTTTGCTGTAAATCCGTACTGAGCTCAGCACAGAGTTTGTCCTTTTCCTTTTCAAGCCGCGTTCGGAGAAAGGTGATTTTCCCATGATCCTGTTTTAGTTCTGCACACATACCCCATTTTTTGTGGGATTTTCCGGAAATGCTCAGTGTGCCCGTCAGAAAGTATGCTCCCCGTTTTCCCTTAATGTCGGTTTCTCCGGTTACCGGATGTCCATGGGTAAAGGGTTTGATCTGCTCCTCGCTCAACAGGATCCGGGGTTCCGGTAAACCGTAGGACCACAGGGTGGTGGCCTGGAGGCTCTCGCTTGGTTCTGCAAGGTCGGTTAGGGTTGCGCTTAAGGCTAATATACCGAGTCCCGTTGCCGAATCCAGCTCGTTCCTCTTGTATCCGTCCAGCAGGGTGCTCATACTCGTTTGTAACCGGGTGTCAGCCCCTGCTGGGAGTATGTTTCGCACACCATCAAGATAATGGACGGTGATTTCTTCTGGGGTCAAGTTCTCCAGTTGGCTGTGCCGGTGAATTCCGAAACGGGGACTGGCTTCCCAGCTCATGCGATAAGCCAGACCAAGGGTGTGGTTTATTTCTTCAAACAGGATCCGGTCTCCGTTAATTGTTTTCAGAAGGTTACGCTGAATATGGTAAACCCTTGGTGCATCCCAATTCAAGGGATTCCACAGAAACTGCTTGTCATCTTTTTCTACAAGAAACGCCGTATAGGATCCGGTACTGTTGGTGGATTCGGTAACCTTATCGACGGTGACATAGGGAAACAGAGCGTTGTCAGCCGATTCCCTTCCGCAGGTGAGTCCTCCGGTGCTGGAAATAAACATCCATATATTGTCGGGATTCGTTATGGACATGAAGAACGGGGACAATTGATCGTAGTTTTCTATTCTGTACCAAAGAGAATTATCGAAGGTGTAAAAATCCCCCTTAGGTTCTGTCCTTGCGTATGCAAGTTCCGAGGTTCCACAATAAACAGTTTTCATACCATGCTCCTTTATCTTATTTTTTTAGTTTACGACAGCAACTAATGCTTGACAAGTAAAAAATCCCATGGGAAACTAAATTAGTTGATTTAATAAACCAAAGGTGGAGAAATTACAATGGATAAGGCGTACAACCTGGTATGGGCAGATGAATTTACAACCGACGGACCCGTTGATAGTGCCAAATGGACCTGTGAACTGGGACATGGTATTCGGGGATGGGGAAACGCCGAGTCCCAGGAATACCGGGACGATCTGGAACATTGCAGGGTAGAAAATGGCCGCTTAATCATTACCGGCACCAAGTCGGAGCAATCGGAAACCTATGGATCCGCTAGAATTCACACCTACGGAAAATCTTCCTGGCAATACGGTAGGTTTGAAATTCGGGCAAAACTGCCCACAGGCAGGGGAACCTGGCCGGCACTCTGGATGCTCAGCGATGCCCATAAAGAAGGAACACCCTGGCCCCTGTGTGGGGAAATAGACATCATGGAGCACGTGGGGCGTAATCCGGAGGTTATCCATTTTAGCCTTCATACCCAGGAGTTTAATCACCCCAAGAAAACCCAAATTACCGGGTACCATACAATGTCGGGAATACTTGAGGGATTTCATACCTACCGTATGGACTGGACCCCCGAGGGCTTTGAGTTTTTTGTCGATGGAAAACTGTTTAACAGCTTTTTGAAAGCAGGGAAGTCAACCATAGAAGAATGGCCCTTTGACCAACCTTTTCACCTAATTGTAAATCTCGCTATCGGTGGACACTGGGGCGGGGAAATTGACGACTCGGTGTTACCCGCAACCTTGGAGCTTGAGTATATCAGGGTGTATCAGCTGGACTGAGACCCTGGGTGGTTTTTTACAGATCGGATCCGATCGTGAAGTAACCACAACATGAACAGGAAAAACCGGGAACGTTGTATCCCGTGGAAAGAAATGAGGAGGAGTGAAGTATGAGTATGATAAGAAAACTCGCAGTAGTATTTCTTGTTGCAGCTATAGTGCCTGCAATGCTCTTTGCCGGTGGTGGAATAAACCGTCAACCAGCAGCCCCATCAGGTTTACCCACAGACATCGAGGGTGAAATAACAATTATGCTATGGTCCGGTGATAACACCTATATGGAAGACATTGGGCGAAGAACCATCGCGGTAGAAGATCTGCGGGGACAGAATCAGGCGGCTGCTTACGCTGTTGCCCAGGAATTCAACAAGATCTACCCCAATGTGAAAATTAATATTTTTGCCAAGGCCGACGGTCCAGATGATGAGAATGGTACCTGGGCTCAGCACCGGGAAAACTTCCGTGCTGAGTATGGTCGATATCCCGATATTTGGGCTGCCACCGATATTCCTGGTGACATTGCTCGAGGCCTGATAACTGACCTATCTCTGTTCGCCGATGATCCTATGTACAAGAGTTTTAATCCTGCCATCATGGATCTGATGAACTACGAAGGATTTCAGGCTGGACTGCCCCAGTACCTGCTTCCCTGGGGAGTATTTGTTAATAAGTCCCTCGCTGAAGATAACAACCTCGATGTGCCTCGGCCTAACTGGACAATTCAAGATTTTACCAACTTTATTCGTCAGGCAGACATGAGGAATTTCTACGGTGCTATGGCTCCTCCTCTCTCTTTCATTGAGACTGGGACCGAAAGCATCCGTTACATGATGAACAACCGAACCAGCGGTTCCTATGTTGACTTAAACAGCAGTCAGGTCCGAAATCTGGTTGACTACCTTCCAATTTGGGCACGTTACTCAGTATGGCCTCAATTTGAAGCGGGAAACATTCCTGGTGAGGTTATGGATGAAAACTGGTGGTGGTCATACAAATTCTTCCTGGAAGGCAAGCTCCTGACTCTGGACGGGGACCCCTGGATGATGGGAGATGCTGCCCATCCGGATCCCAACCACTGGGGACGGGTGAAGAGTGCGGACTGGGACATTTATCCCCGCCCTGCAACTGCCTATCGGCCAAATACCGTTGGCGTTGTGCTTGACCCCATGGTTGTGTACAACTATGCCGAAGGTCGGCCTACTATGACCGAAGCAGAAAAGGAAAAAGCCCGTCTGGCTTATACCTTCATGGCTTTCTGGGTTGGGGATACCAGATCTTGGGAGGCTCGGGCGAATCAGATGTTCACCGATGGGGAGACAATCAAGACCAGCTTGAATGATTCCTTACCCTTCGTTGCCGATGAGGCAACCTTTAACAAGCAAATGGAAATTTGGTTCAGTACTGAAACCCATCAACGCTTTCAAGACCCCAATCGTATGCCTGGTTTCCATGCAGTCCTGGATATTTGGCGAAAAGGCCAGATCTGGGATGTAAGTGACAAAAGCTATCCCTGGTTCCACGATTTTGAAGGTGATCGCCGTCCCAATCTGTTTGAGTGGATGAACATTGGGAATGCGGACATAACCGGTGCCGGTTGGAACGATCCCAACCTTGCAGATGTAATTAAGTCCAGACTTGCTGACTGGAACAGAAATATCAATCAGAATTTCGAACGATCAGCTGCTGAACTGCAAACTGGATTACAGAGATTCTACGGAAGATAGTAACCCCCTGGTTCCCCCCCCTGCTTTCCAGGGTGGGGGAACCCCTATATGATCGCACATAAGAGAACAAAGACGTATGAAAAAAAGCCTAATTCGATCACTCAGTATTGCTGGAGGTCTCTTTGCTTTGCTTCTTCTGGTTTTTCTATTCCGACCTGTGGACAGAGAACTGGAAGAAATTAATCCCAGCGACCGACTAGCCGCTTACTTACTCTTGCTCGAAGACTTACCAGATCAAAGGCATGATTATCTGGAATATCTGCGAATGAATGAATCCCGGTTCGGTGAGCCTCAGGAAGGCGTTTTTTCTACAATACCTGTTTTCTATGGCCTTACCGGCGATGATCTGCTTGTTCTTGATTCCCAACCCCAGTCTTTTTCTGTACAGATTAATGAATCAGGAATGTATGCACCGGTGTTCAAGTATCGCCGGAACGATTTGGGCTTGAGTAATTCCACTATTACCGTCGAAGTAAACGGTGAACAACCATTCAGTGAAGCTCAAGCTCTTGAGTTAACACGGATCTGGTATGACGATAGTAAGGATTTTGACCGGGACCGGTACAACGATGAGTCGTTGCCCCAACAGTTCCCCTATACTGGGTGGATCGAGAATTCTTTTTTTGACACCTCCGGTCAGGTAGTGAATCCTGTACAGTTTTTCCTTGAACCCGGCTTGAACGAAATTACTTTCCATAATCGGTCCGGCCACGAAATAGAAATACAATGGATTGAGCTTAGAACCATTCCGAGACTCCTGACTCATGAACAGTATAAAAACCAAAAAGGGCAATGGGTTTCGGTGAATCCCAGGGACATAGCTCAGCAGAATCCCGTTACCATCCAAATCAATGCAATCGACTATACAGGAAAAAATGCATACAACGTTCGCATGGGGTCCCTTGCAGATCCGGCTGCCCAGCCTTTTCATCCTGTTGACCGATTTCTGAATAGTATAGATGCATTCAGCTGGGCCCGGTCAGGTGATGAAATTTTTTATTCGCTGAATGTACCTGCCAACGGATGGTATTCCCTGAGTTTGAGGTACAATAATCCCAATAATGACTTCAGTGTATTCCGGTCCATTCGGGTTAACGGGCAGATTCCCTTTGCAGAATTCCAGACCTACGAGTTTCCAGCCCGGGGATCAACCCGCTGGGTCCACCACACTCTTTCCCGGGATAATGGAGAACCATTTTATCTCTATCTTGAGGAAGGTGAACACACCTTAAGCTTCAAAGCCGAGAAAGAACCGGTAACCCCGGCGGTGCGTGCCTTGAACATGATTATTTCCCACATGAATTTTTTCGGTATTGAAATAATGAAGGTAACCGGCAGAGATATTGACCGGAACCGCACCTGGCGGTTGACCGAGTTTTTGCCGAAAACCCCGGATTACCTGAATGCTTATCATTTACTCCTTGCTGATATAATTCAGGACCTTTCCCGGTACTCTACCAAGGGTATTGAGTCAGCGGTTGTTTCCGGGCTTCATACTGCCTTGTTCAAGCTGGAAAATCTTGCAGAAAGACCCGATGAGTTGCCCATATACCTTCAAGACATTTATTCAACGAGTATCTATGACCGACCGGTTACCCAGATTCTTGGAGAAACGGTTAACATGCTCGAAAATACTGCAATGGGCCTGGATATGCTGTATCTGGATACTATTCCGGTAACCAGGAGACAGAATGCAACGGTGTTTCAGAGAGTAAACAGTACCCTGGCTTCTTTATGGGCTACATTCACCAGCGAGAAATATCGAACCGACCCTTCGGATGATGTGCTGAATGTCTGGGTAACCCGGCCAATTAC
>SKVS01000278.1 GCA_007129335.1 Spirochaetaceae bacterium | reverse complement strand
GGCCAATTTCGTCATTACTCTTTGATTTCAGCGTTATGGTCAGATCAGCATCTGCAGCAGCCAGGGCTTCCAGATTGGTTCCTACATTTATCAGGGGCTTGATCATGGTTTGCCGGGTCAGCAGGAATATTATCAGCTGTACAGCAATAAAAATGATAACAAATGCAAGAATCGGAGGCAGAATGGATGAAAGAACATCGTTCACTACCACCGCCCGGGGGAACTTCACGCTGATTGCCCAGCGGGTATTGGGGATCTGAACCATCTGGATCAGCATTGTTCCATCGGGTGTCTGGCCTTCGTAGTAATGATCCGTTTCGGTTAGCAGGGCACGGATGAGTTGGGTCTGGGCTTCACCGGTGTATCCCCATTCCTCGGTCACAGTGGTTAAGGGAAGAATGTCCTGGGGATTGAAGAAGTAGGTTCCATCGGGTCGGCGAGTCCATAAGACATACTCCCCAACCGTGTCGAAAAGAGTTATCTCGACGTTGTACAGCTGCATTTGGGCAGTGATGATTTCGATGATCCGGTTGAAGCTGTAGTTGAATGCTGCCAGTCCAATGGGTTGGTTGCCCGGCCCAAGAATTGCCTGGGCAGCAGTTATTACAATAAGAGGTGTTGCTGCCTGCTCTGCGGAAACTCGGGGTTCGCTGATTGATGGTCTGCCTGGATTGAGTGTTATTGCTCGTCGGTAGTAGTCCCTGGTACGTACGTCAAAGCCGGCAGCAAGCTGAACATCTCGGGAAAGAATCAGCCCCGAGGATTGGGTGCTGGCAACATAAACCAGATCCGCACTGGTGCCCCGGGAAGTAAGATCCATAATTTCCTTCAGAGCTTGAAATTCTTCCAGGTCCTGGTAGTCGTCGTTATCCAGCCCATCAGGTACAGAGGCCATGCGGCGTACAACCCGGGCAGCTACCGGGTTGGTAGCAACGGTGCGCAACAGTTCGAATCCCTTGGCAATTTCTATGGTGACTGCGTCGCGGATGTTATAGGAGTTTGCCCGCAGCATGGTCTGGGCGTTCCTAAGATCCTTGTTAAAATCCACAACGAACAAGGTACCGGCAAGGACGACGATCAGAACCAGGGGAACCACGACCAAAAAGATCAGAGCCTTTGTTTTAATTCCAAGACGCATTTGAGGCCTCCGTACTTTTTATTGTAGTACCAACTTGTGCAACTGAAAAGCCTCGGGTATACTTTCTGGAGAAAAAGGAGTCCGGTGTATGAAAATGGTTGGAGACAGCGTTACTTTGTTGCGCAATGATGGTCCCGATTTTTACATTACAACCGGTTGCACCTCTTTGTTGGAGATTAAGTATATATTGGACTTAAAAAGAACGCCAATAATTTCTTGATTTCCCAGTGACCGGCTGTCCCCTGTGCCGGTCGTCTGTCAGTACTTTCCGGTACAGGTTATTTTCATTACCCCGGACCCGGAAAGGAAAAACCATGATTCAATCAACAATACAATACAAAGATTACGGCAATGGATTATTGCTGCAAAACATTCAGCTGCAAATTAACAAGGGCCAACGTTACGGCCTGCTGGGACCCAACGGCTGTGGCAAGTCAACCTTGCTCCGAATACTTGCAGGTCATGACCGGGAGTTTTCCGGTTCCCTGAACACCGAACCGGAGCAAAAAGTTGTTCTGGTTTCCCAGGAAGCGGATTTTGATGCACATGGAGATTCCCAGACCGATACCCTGACCTGGATGTGCCGCCATGCCCTGAGGCTTCGAGCCGAACTGCGGGCTCTGGAAGTTTCCATGGCTGAACCCGATGGGGCAGACCCCATGGAACGGCTGTTGTCCCGGTATCAGCGAGTACTGGATGCTTATGAAAATGTTGGGGGTGACCAGGCAGAGGACAAAGCTCTGAGCTTGTTGGAACGCCTGGGCCTTGAGGAAGCGGCATTCACTCCAGTGCAAGCCCTGTCGGGCGGTGAGCAAGGACGAATCAGGTTAACTGCAGCTCTGGAACAGCGGCCCGATGTTCTGCTTTTGGATGAGCCGGGCAACCATTTGGACCTTTGGGGGCTGGCCTGGCTGGAACAGGTGCTGCAGTCCTTTCGGGGAACGCTGTTAATGGTCAGCCACGACCGGAGACTCCTGGAACAACTGTGTACCCGGACCCTGAGTCTGTATGGCACCGGCTTGGAAAATTATCCGGGAACCTACAGCGGTTGGCGAATCAACAGAATTCAAACTGCTGCAAGCCAGGGTATGAGTTGGGAGGCCGACCGGCAGCACATTGCCCGGTTAGAGCAGGTGGTGAAAAGGTTTCAGGAGTTTGCCAGAATCACCAAGGATCCTGCCTGGGGTGCTCGACTCAGGGCCAAGAGGACCCAATTAGCCCAGAAAAAAGCCAGCGCAACGCAAAGACCCTCCTTGAGCAGTACTCCTGTGGATATTCAGTTTCATAGCCAGCAGGCGGGCTCACACACAGCCCTGGAACTCCGTAGTCACGAGGATGTTCGTGGGAGCAGGACCCTGGTAGAGCAAGCGGACCTGTTTATTGCCAGTGGACAACGGGTGGCCCTTGCCGGTCGGAACGGCAGCGGTAAAACAAGCCTGATTGATGATATTCTCCGTTTAGGTCATTGGGATCATCCGACAATCCGGATCGGCCCGACCCAGAACATTGCCTGTATTGCCCAGACCAGGAAGGGTTTTGATCTTGACCAGACAGTTCTGGATCATTTTCTCTTGCTCTCGCCCTGCAGGCGGGAAGAGGTAATCAGCTTTTTACGGCCTTACCGGTTTTCGGCAACTGATTTGGACAAAACCTTAGGACAGCTCAGCGGGGGACAGTGGAATCTGTTCCAGCTGGCCAGGGCTTCCCGGATTGGGGCGAACTTTCTGATTCTGGACGAACCAACCAACCACTTAGACCTGGATGCCCGGGAGAATCTGGAGCAGGCTCTTGGAGATTTTGTCGGTACCTTGCTGGTGGTCAGTCATGACCGCTGGTTTCTGGACTCGGTTTGCCAACGGGTAGTGGAAATTAGAGATGGACGATTATGGGATGGAGGGTTAACTCCGGCAGAGTTTCTGGAGACAGTTGCCCAGGAAGCAGGACAAAAAGACTACTATGCCGGGGTTACCGAAGAAGGACAGCGTCGTGAGCAGGAGCGGATGGCCGATCAGGCGATCCGCCAGGGTCAGTGGCAGGCTGCTAAGAAGCAGGGAAAATCAATGGCCAGAGAATTTAGGAAAAAAAACTCAAGCTCAAAGTAATGGTATTACTAACCGCCCAGCAGCTATTGTTGTCATCAGGATTACAAAAAATCGATAGGGTCGTTCTGGAATGTGGGCAACAATTCGAACGCCAATGAATGCTCCCCCGATAATCAGGGGAGCAACTGGTAATATGAGAATTAGTGTTTCAAGCTGTATGGTTTTCCAGATGAAAACATGGAAGGGAACCTTAATCAGGTTAATCAGGAAGAAAAACCAGGCACCGGTTCCAATCATGGTGTTTTTAT
>SKVS01000256.1 GCA_007129335.1 Spirochaetaceae bacterium | reverse complement strand
GGCCAGACTCGGCCCCATCGTGAAAGCGGAATGACAAGCTTTGGAGCTTTTCGTGAATGGTGTTTCGAACATCATAGGCCACGCTTTGGGAGGCCGATTCTGACCAAATGCTGAATAAAAAGGTAAACAGACCACGAATTAAGGCGAGTCCTAACAGTATGAGGGATGAATAAATGATGGCCTGAATATCTGCCTGACGAATACCATCGTCGATGACTGACTGAATAAAGCGGGGCAGGGCAATTGCTGCACCATTGGCTGCCAGCATGGTCAGGTAGGATCCAATAACCAGGGTACGGTAGGGTTTCAAGAGCGACAGGCTGCGGATAACGGGGTTTTGTCGGATTTGGTGTAAGGTTGTTTTTTTCATTGCTTACCTGCCTGGGCGATCCAACAGGGAATGAAGTAATTCTAGATTCTCTGCTAATTCTGTTAATCGATTATCCGACAGGTCTTTCAGGCGTTCTCGCAGCAGGGGAATGCCCTCCAAAGCAGTGGTAGCTACTAGATGGCTTCCCTTTTCAGTTGGTTCTACCACCACAACCCGGTTATCTTTCCTGGATCTCTGGCGGTTAACCAGACCCCGTTCTTCCATTTTTGCAATTACCTCCGATGCAGTACTTTCACTGACATACACATACGCGGCCACATGGCCTACCGTTTTTTCTCCGGGCTCAACAAGAAACCGCAAAATAGCCAGCTGTTTACCGGTAATGCCTGATGCCTGAATATTGGTGGAAGCCCGACGCAATCTCCGATGAAGGTTTAGCAAGCCTGCAATAGCCCGTTCGTATTCTTCTCGTTTCGGCGGATTATTTGATTTACCATTCATGGGGTTGCACTCCTGAGATGAATAATAATTGAAGCAATAAGATCCGGTTCCGAATATTTCGGTACCGAATTAATAATAGTGTATTGCTGAATAGGATGAAGGTCAATCAATTTGCTCTGGGTTTGCCCTATAGTATGAAAGAGAAAAGGTGTACACCTTATCAGGCTGTGCTACAATGAGGGAGAAAAAAACAAGGAAACCACCATGAAATGTAATGACTACCCCTATAAGCGGCCCAATATGGAAGAAGTAACCGCAGCATTCAATCAGTCTCTCGAGCAGTTCGAACAAGCTGAAAGTGTTGAAATTCAGGAACAGGCCATGGGTCGAATTAACGCCCTTCGTTTGGATTTTGAAACCATGATGACCCTGTCATCCATTCGCCACTCGGTGAACACCAAGGATCCTTTCTACGAAGGGGAGGAAGAGTTCTTTAACGAGAATCGTCCGCTTTTTGAACAGTTAACCAATCGATTCTACAAGGCCCTGGCTGGTACCCGGTTCATTGACCAGCTTAAGGAACGACAGGGCTCCTTATTGTTCGATATGGCTATTCAATCCCTGAAAACCTTCGATGACAGTATTGTGGAGGATCTGCAACAGGAAAATAAACTGACCCACGAATACCAGAAACTGACTGCCAGTGCGGAAATCGATTTTGAAGGAGAAATCCGCAATCTGAGCCAGATGACCCCCTTTACCCAGAGTACCGATCGGGACATGCGTAAAAGAGCATCGAAGGCTGTATCCCATTTCTTTGAAGCTAATGAGGCCCGCTTCGACGATTTGTACGACCAGCTGGTAAAGGTTCGAACCGTTATTGCACAGAAGCTCGGCTACAAAAATTTCGTAGAACTTGCTTACGACCGGCTCGGTCGCCTGGATTATGGAGCCAGTGAAGTGGCCAGCTATAGAAAACAGGTGAAGGAAGAGTTGGTACCCCTGGTTCGCAAGCTGGTGGAGCGGCAAGCAAAGCGCTTGGGTATTGATACCCTGACCCACTACGACCTGCCCCTGAGTTTCCTGTCGGGAAATCCGACCCCCAAGGGAGACAAGGACTGGATGGTCCAGCGGGCAAGCCGGATGTACCGAGAAATGAGCAAGGAAACCGATGAATTCTTTACCTTTATGATGGATCGGGAGCTCCTGGACCTGGAAGCCAAAAAGGGCAAGGCCGGGGGAGGATACTGTACTTATATTCCTAACCATAGCGCTCCGTTTATTTTTGCCAATTTTAATGGGACCAGCCACGATGTGGATGTGTTGACCCACGAAGCCGGCCATGCATTTCAGGTATATTCAAGCCGGCACCATAAGGTACCCGAATACCTCTGGCCGACCACCGAAGCCTGTGAAATTCATTCCATGAGTATGGAATTCTTCGCCTGGCCGTGGATCCACGAATTCTTTCTGGAAGACACGGAAAAATATAAATTCTCCCATTTGGAAGGAACTCTGAAATTTATACCCTACGGTGTTTTAGTAGATGCCTTTCAACACGAGGTATATGAAAAGCCGGAAATGACCCCGGCCCAACGGAAGGCTGTCTGGAGAAAACTGGAACAAGAGTTTATGCCCTATAAGCAGTACGAAGACGATTCTTTCTTGGACCGGGGGGGATTCTGGTTCAGACAGTTACATATTTTCATGATTCCCTTCTATTATATAGATTATACCCTTGCCCAGGTCTGCGCTTTTCAGTACTGGATTAAGAGCCGGGAAGATCTGGACTCTGCGTGGAAAAGTTATGTACACCTGTGTAAACTCGGTGGATCTAAAACCTTTCTTGCGCTCCTGAAAGAAGCCGGCCTGGATAATCCGTTTTCCCAAGGAACAATTGGAAAAAGCGTGGTAAAGCTGGAAGCGTACCTAAACGGGGTAGATGACAGCGCATTTTAGGTTTATTTGATTATTCATAAGAGGCTTACTAAACACTATTGAGGGGAAAGACTCATGTCAGACATTGTTCCAGAAAAAAGAAAATACGGCGTGCCCGAGTATCGAGATACCATAGCAGTTGCTCTTGAAATGGCTTTTTCGGAAAACAATTTGGAGCTCGAAGAATACGAAAGGCGTCTGGATTTGGCGTACAAGGCCGAATCAATAGAAGAACTTGAAGCTTTGGTACATGACTTTCCCCACTACCCCAAACCCGGCTATAGTCCTCCATCAGCTCCTGTGCAGGAAGGGGATGGGCAAACCAAAATTGTCATATTAGGCGACCAGCACCTTACCGGAGAGGATTTTTCCGGAAGGGCTATGAAGACCCTTTCGATTATTGGGGACGTGAATATTGATGTTCGCCGGTTTCGCGACTCTCGGGAGCCGATACGCATAAAGATCTATTCGATCATTGGGGATACCCGCATAATCATTCCCAAAGGAATGCAGGTTCAAAATCGTCTTACCAATCTCTTGGGCGATTACAAGCTTGTTCGAAATGAGGAGCCCGCCGATGCATCCAGTTCGGTAACCACCTACCACCAGTCTCAGGGAGTATGCATCCTGGAAGGTTTTAACCTCCTGGGGGACATTTCTATTCGGGAAGAGGGGAGCAAGAAGAAGGGGTTTCTGAAGAAGTTCTTTGGGTGAAGGTCCAGGGCTAACGCATATGGCGAATATTGAAAGTGGAAAATACGTAAACCCAGGTGAACTAGGTCGCT
>SKVS01000001.1 GCA_007129335.1 Spirochaetaceae bacterium | reverse complement strand
GTAAAGAGCAGAGGTTGCTGGTTCTCAGGCGGAGCAGCGAATCCTTTTTGACGACCTTTAACCAAGAACAAATCCTCGATGTCCTCAGTCGGGATCTACCCGCGATCGGGTTCAAGGAATGTTATCTTTCCCTTTTCGACAATGCTCAAAAAAGCCTGGCCAAGGCCCACCTGATCTATGCCTGGGATAAGACTGGACTGCGGGACATTCCAGCTGAAGGGATTGAGTTCTCGACTGTTGATCTTGTTCCCGAGGGACTTCGAGAAGTACCCTGGCAAAGTAAAATCATTATCATATCCGCTTTGTATTCCCAGCGGGAACGGTTGGGATTCATGCTGTTGGGAACCGATGTGGAAGGTACCTTTTTAAACGGATTTCTCAGAAGCCAAATTAGCAATGCTATACAGGCAGCTACTTTTATTCGAATTCAGCAAATGAGGGAAACCGAGCTGAGCGAGACTAACAGCAAACTCAGAGAAACTCAGAAATACCTGGTAGAAACTGAGAAACACGCTGCCCTGGGGAATCTGGTAAACGGCTTATCCCATGAATTTAACACCCCCTTGGGAGTAGCCCTTACCGGAGCAAGCCTTGCACTGAGCACCCTGGAACACATGGAAGAGCTCATAAATAGTCCAGCAGTAAAGAAGAGTCAGCTTCATTCTTCCCTTTTGAACCAAAAAGAAGCAGTTACCCTGATCCAAACGAATATTGCACGCACAATAACCCTTGTTGATAGTTTCAAACGAATTTCTGCGGATCAAATATCCGAAAAATTACAGTCAATTGAATTGGTTCCCTATATAACCGATGTGGTACGGTGTTTACACGGAGAAATGAAAAAGAAGAATGTCGGTATTCATATTTCCCCCCATGCAGGGGTGAGCTTGTGCACCTACCCTGGAGCTTTGTCCCAGGTAATCACCAACGTAATTCTTAACAGCCTTTCCCATGGCTTTGAATCACCAGGAGAAAAACCTCCTGGCTGGAATCCTGAACTTACCCTCTCGGTAAGCGATACCGCCGACAGTGTGGTTCTCATTCTTTTGGACAATGGAGCCGGAATAGAAAGAGAATTGCTGCCAAAGGTTTTTGAACCCTTTTTTACTACTCGCAGATCAAAGGGGAGGGCCGGTTTAGGTCTTCATATAGTGTATAACCTGGTGAACCACCTCATGAAGGGCACAATACTCTGCGAAAGCGAAAAGGGACAGTTCACCAGATTTACCTTAACCCTGCCCAAGCAATTATAGCCAGTCTATATCCAAATCTACACCTGTTTCCGGAGGAGTCCCCGTTCCAAATTGAATGATTCTTCCTGCCAGGGGATTGTCCAATGCCAGATCCATTGCGTTAGGCCATTTCCAGGTGTAGGTTGTAAGTCCTGACAAGCTTTGTATTGTTTCATCAGAATACACTAGACCCACCTGTGCCCCGATGAATTGAATATCGAACACATCAGTTCCCAAAGGAATCTCAATTTCCCGGATTGCCTCCCATTCTGTTGGGGATCCATGAACCTGGGAAAAATCCCTGTAACCACCCCACAGTACATCGGATTTAAGTCTGGGTCGCTGGAGGGTAGAACTTCCGTGGAGAAACATGCCGATCCTGGGATTTTGTGCTTTGCCGATTATTTTCACCATATGAGTACTGCCCCATACTCCTTCCGAGGGAATATCCATGGTCAGAAAGATCGGCAACAGTCGAATGGAAACATGGGTTCTTTCACCGGGTACGACAGAAATGGTATCCTGGGTGTAACCACTTCCAACCAGAAGACTAGTCATTGCTGTAGCACTGCGCCGTGTTCCTGCCAAAACAACGAGGGAATACTGACCAGGATCAAGACCAATTATGAGAGAGTCTTGTGCGAGTACATGGGCAGAAATAAACTCCTGGTCATTAAAAATAATGAGTTCATAACCATTTGCTATGAGCCGGGATTCTTCCTCAGTCAAGGTGGTTCGTAATGAAGATGGGCTGAGGGTAATTTGCAGCGTGCCCTGTTCCTCAGCTTGCCCGGTTAGTCCCGGTGTTTGGGAACAACTTGCAGCCAGTAAACCGAAGATTACCCATGCCCAAAAGACGGTTTTTAACGTTTTCATCAATGCCTCCTGATGGTAATACCAGGAAAAACCTGTTTGGGATTGAGAAATGGATGAAATAATTACAGAATTCGGGCGATAATACCTTTTAAATACCTTCCCTCAGGAAAACTGGTCAACACAGGATGGCAGGGTGCCTGGTGAAGCCTGTGAAGTATCTGAACCCTCTTCCCGCTGTCCTTTGCGGCGTAGGAGAACACCTCTTCAAATGTTTCCTGACTGACCAGGCCGCTACAGCTAAATGTGGCCAATATTCCCCCGGGAACCAGTGCCCTGATGGAATGGAGGTTGCCATCCTTGTATGCTCTCAGCCCGCGATCCAGAGTCTTTCTGGAAGGTACGAGTTTAGGCGGATCAAACACCAGGGCTTCTTGACTGGATGATGGTAGGGATCTGAGAAATTCAAAGGCATCTGCCTGGGTGAATTGGGCACTCAACCCGTTGAGCTGAAGATTGGCCCGAGCAAGGGACAATGCTGAAGCGCTGTTGTCCACCATATGAAGGGATTTTGCCCCAGCAATTCCAGCATAAATGGAAAAACCTCCGGAATAGGAACATACATCCGTTACGGAAATTCCTTTAACGTATTGGGAGAACAGTTTTCGGTTTTCCCTTTGGTCAAAATAGAAGCCAGTTTTTTGTCCCCGGGGATGGGCAAGAAAGGTTAGAGAGTTCTCATAAAAGGATATTTCTTCTCCAGGTTCTTCTCCCCAAACTAATTCCTCGTGTTTAGGTAATCCTTCCAGAGACCGGCCGTCACCATCGCTTTGTTCCCATATGCCTAAAACACCGGGCATGGTGGTTTTTACCGCAGATATCAGGCATTCCAGGATGAGGGAACGAAAACTTTCCATACCGGCAACCTCGATTTGGACAATGATGTAATTACCGATTTTGTCAACAATAATCCCTGGGATCCCATCGCTTTCGCTGAAAACCAATCTGCAGCCTGATGTCTGCGGGGAATCCACAAGGCCAAGGTTTATGCGAAAACGAAATGCCTGGAGAAAAAGTTGGGTAAACAGTTTCGTAAGATCCGGCAAAGATTCGTACCAATCGACTAACCGGATAAGGATTTGTGACCGGGGATTAATGATTCCCCAAGCCAGAAAGTTTCCCCGGGAGTCGTTTACCCGAGCAAGAACTTGAGAGTTTACCTTACCAGAGAGGTTTTGCAGGATTTTTCTGTCACCATCGATTATTGCACCGCTAAAGATCCAGGGATGAAAAAGCCTGGGCATTTTTTCCTTGCCCGGTTTCAGGTGTACGGGGACAATTTGGGAAGCCATGGTTATTTCTTCAGGATAAAGTCGGCAATAGGGCTGGTACCGTTTTGAATGCTTCTTTCCACTATTCTTTGGCGAATTTCACCGAATTGCTCCGGATGTTCGAGGAGGTCATTG
>SKVS01000039.1 GCA_007129335.1 Spirochaetaceae bacterium | reverse complement strand
AGGGCCTGGCGGGGCAAGGAGTTTGCTGACATAGACTATCCTTAAAACCTTACAACGAGTACTTGAAACGGGCCAGTACGGTCTTTAACTGTTCAATTGATCCATCGGTTTGTTGATTCTGATCGATCATCCCCTGGCTGATTTGGGTAATTTCCTCTGCACCCCGGGCAATTTCGGCCACAGCCAGAACTACCTGCTGGCTGATTTCCCGCATACTGGTAATGGCTGAAAGAATTTCGGTATTTCCCTGGCGCATTTCATGACTGCCAGTGCTCACACTCTGACTAATTTCCATAAGCTCCTTGAATGCCCGCTCAAGGCCGTGGTTAAACTCCCCTACCGAATGCATGAACCCGGTAATTTTTCCAATAGTGGTGCTGACATCCTTGACCCCGGTACGGATTTCCGAAAATGAACCCTGAACCTCCCGGCTGTCATCCCCGAGGCTTTGAATGTCCTTCAGGACATCGGTCAGGTTTTCCCGGATTGCCTTGGATTGCACCGAGGCGGTTTCTGCCAGCTTTCGGATTTCATCGGCCACAACCGCAAATCCCCGGCCGCTTTCCCCGGCGTGGGCAGCCTCAATTGCAGCGTTCATTGCCAACAGGTTGGTCTGGCTGGCAACCCCGGCAATCATTTTATTCGCCTCCAACAGGTGCTCGCTGTTTTCCAGAACAGCCGCAATTCGCTGACTCATGGTACCCATTCGTTCATCACCCAGTTGGGCAACATTTTCCAGGCCGTTAACCTGGCTTTGGTTCTGCCTGGTCAGTACTTCCAGCTCTCCTGTCGCCCGGGTCAGATCCTGGTTTGCTTTCAGTGAACGGTCTACCGTGGCTGTTTGAATGCCAATATTCTCCCCCAGACTGTCTATATTCCGGGCCAGTTGTTCAACCGCTGTGGTTGTTTCGATGATGTTCGCGCTATGGCTTTCCATTTGCAGTTGGGCCTGGGTCAGACTGTGATGAATATCCCCGATTGCCCTGCTCACCTGCTCAACCCGTTGACCCAAGAGTTCCTTGTTATCCGAAACATCCGAAAGAATGTGGGCAATTTGGCCAAATCCCGAATTCAGGCTTTTCAGTAGACTATTGGTAAGAACAGCCATAGCCCCGATTTCATCGGTGGAGGTCCTGGGAGCCTGGGTAAGAAAGTCTCCTGCACTGGCAGATTGAAAATGCCGTCCCATGGCATCCATGGGCCCAAGAATGTCTTTTACCAGTCGGGAAAGTAACAGGAAGGTACTGAACAGGGCCACAACCCCGGATAACAGATTAACCGGAAGCTGACCGAGGGGCAGTTCCCTGCCAAGGGTAAGCGCCATATTCATAATAATTCCCATAATTACAAACATCAGAATTGTTCCCAAACTTACTGAAGTTACAAGGCCCATAATTTTGAATTTGCTGCGAAACACTCCTTTTTCCTCAATGCTGAATTCACCCTTGCTCTGAAGCTCAATCATCGTACGATCAAAAACCCGAATGATGAGTAACAAAAGAGGTGCATTTACCATGAGGGAGAAACTGAGAATAAACAAACTGCTGAACCAAAAACTAAAGGGGAAAAAATTCCCCAAGGTAAGATCAACAAGGAGAGCAGCCTGAATCATTTCCTGAATGAGCACCACAACCCAAACAACTAACAGCTCAATACCAAAGGCCCGCACTTTCTTCCGTTTTTGAAATCGGTTAAACACAAACCGCAGGTAGATAAAATTGCTCGCAAGCATCACAGGCCAGTGAACCAATTCCAAGGGTGAAAGTAAAACCAGTACAAATTGTTGAAAATCCAGGAAACCCAGCAAAATTGCAAAAGGCGCAAGGATTACCAGAGGAAATATAGTCAGGGTCAAATTCACCCAATATGCTGTCCAGAAGAGTTTTTTCAGTGCTTTATTCATTGTGCGCTCCTCAATCCTTCCTATGATTTACATGGATTCTGTTTCAAATCATGGTATACCGTAGTCTTCCAATCAACAATTTTGACTCTACTATCCTTTTATTGCAATGACAATGGAGAAACATATTAATTATTCCTGACTCAAGAGAGAACTTTTGTGAAGCTTCTATGCAACTGTTCACCGTTTTTATCGTATACCTAGGCGGCGGATATCCGCGGTGCACAGCTTATCCATTGAAATACATAATCAGGCCCGACACAGTTTGGGTCAAAGGTGAACACAATGAAACCCCTGATGGTTTTTGGCTGGTTTTTAGGACTTGACATTATTGCCGGCACTTTGTGGATTATGGGAGTCAGCTCATTATTCTTTGTGGATATTCCCAGCCTTATCGTAGTTCTAGGGTTGAGCTTTCCCTTGGAAGCGGTCAGCTGAAACAGAGCCTTTTCCCTGCAAACCGGTACAGCACTCTTTCCCCGACCCACTGTGCCGGTTTTTCCCTTCTTTTTTTCAAATCTCATTGACAAGTCTCATCATTCCCCTTACATTCTACCTAATACTGAATGAATGATTCATTCATTCAGTAAAGATTCTTGTCAGAAAAGGAGAACCAATGAACCTCTTTACAAAAATCTTCATTAACAAGGATTTCGGCTTACTGTTTTTAGGCCGTCTTGTGTCCCAAATTGGCGACGGTATACACTACTTTGCCATGGCCTGGCTGGTTCTGGACCTGACCGGTTCGGGTGCGGCCCTTGGTACATTACTCATACTGGCATCCCTGCCAGGACTCATTCTTACTCCTTTCACTGGGGTCCTGTCGGATCTTTGGGATAGAAAGAAAATTGTGGTTTCTATGGACATTATCCGGGGCTGTATTCAGCTTGGTCTGGGACTTGCCTACCTGAGCGGAAACCTGACCCTCCCCCTGCTGTACGGTGCAACGGTTATTCTAAGCATGAGCGGGTCCTTATTCGGGCCAGCAATCCAGGCCACCGTTCCCGGGCTGGTGGAAAAACACCAGTTAATTCGGGCAAATGCCCGGGATTCTTTTTCCTTCAGTGCAACCGGGATAATCGGACCACTTGCCGGTGCCTTTCTTCTGGGAGCTTTCGGGTATGCAATAGTATTTTTCGTCAATGGATTCAGCTTCCTTATTTCAGCCCTGTCGGAAATGTTTATCCGGTTTCCAAAAATCCACAAGCCAAATCACCAGACATCATCCCCTGGCAACAACCCGATATCAGAAATTCAGAACCCCAAAGGTTCCTTGGTTCATTTTTTCCAAACCCTGAAAGAGGGATTTACCTTCCTCTGGAATAACCCGGGACTAAGGATTATTATGATCGGCGGCATCCTCCTGAACACCCTGCTCAATCCTGTTTTCGCAGTCCTGTTTCCCTTCTTCGGAAAAGAAGTCCTGAGTATGAGTGCCCAATCCTATGGATTCAGTCAGTCGGTGCTACCGGTAGGAGCGGTGTTAGGAGCATTATTAGTAGGACGGATAGCGGGTAAAGTTCAAAAAACCCGGCTGGTTGTAGGCAGTGTAAAAATTCAAGGGTTCATTATTGCCAGCCTTGGTATTGTAGCCCTGCCGATGATCTACAATCAGTT
>SKVS01000395.1 GCA_007129335.1 Spirochaetaceae bacterium | reverse complement strand
GAAAGATTCAGCCCCGACCGGGACTGGATGCCCAGGGTAGTTGTTATTGCAAAAAGCACCCTGGTTTGGTTATACCAGCTTTCCCGGCAGTACGATCGGGAAATTAAAACCCTGGACGATATTCCTGATGAGGAACTGGACCGTCTTGCCAAGTACGGTTTTAATGGACTTTGGCTTATCGGCCTTTGGGAGCGTTCCAGCGCATCCAAACGAATAAAAAACCTCTGTGGTAATCCTGATGCTGCCTCCTCTGCGTATTCCCTGTACGATTACGATATAGCCCACGATCTTGGCGGTTGGGATGCAATTGGCCGGTTGCGGGAAAAATGTGAACTGAGGGGAATTCGTTTAGCAAGCGACATGGTTCCGAACCACACGGGCATGGACAGCAAATGGATTCACCACCATCCGGAATACTTTATTCAACTGGACCACAGTCCCTTTCCAGGGTACACCTTTAACGGAGAAAACCTGTCGACCCATCCGGAAATTGGGGTTTACCTGGAGGATCACTATTACAACCAGAGCGATGCATCGGTTGTTTTCAAACGGGTGGATTTCCGTACCGGGGATACCAAGTATATTTACCATGGGAATGACGGAACCCACATGCCCTGGAATGACACGGCCCAACTCGATTTTCTCAATCCTGCAACCCGGGAAGCAGTAATCCAGACCATTTTACACGTGGCAAAAAACTTCCCAATTATTCGTTTCGATGCTGCAATGACCCTGGCTAAGAAGCATATTCAGCGTTTATGGTATCCCGAAGCAGGCCGGGCAGGAGATATTCCAAGCCGTGCTGAACACGGTTTGTCCAATTCGGAATTTAATGCAAAAATTCCCCAGGAATTCTGGCGTGAGGTGGTGGACCGGGCAGCCAAGGAAGCTCCGGACACCCTATTGCTGGCCGAAGCATTCTGGATGATGGAGGGGTATTTTGTCCGTACCCTGGGAATGCACCGGGTGTATAATTCAGCCTTCATGAACATGCTCAAGAATGAAGATAACGATAAGTACCGGCAAACGATTAAAAATACTCTTGAATTCGACAAGGATATTCTGAAACGGTTCGTTAACTTCATGAATAATCCCGATGAGGAAACCGCTGTAGCACAGTTTGGTAAGGGTGACAAGTACTTCGGCGTTTGTACCCTCATGGCGACCATGCCGGGGTTACCAATGTTCGGCCACGGACAGATCGAGGGCTACCACGAGAAATACGGTATGGAGTACCAGCGGGCGTATTTCAATGAATCTCCTGATCTGGAACTGGTAGCCCGACACGAGAGGGAAATCTTTCCTATACTGAAAAAACGCTACCTCTTTGCGGAAGTACAGAATTTTTTCCTGTATGACTTCTGGACCGAAGGAGGGTGGGTTAACGAAAATGTGTATGCTTACTCCAATGCTACAGCCCTTGAGCGGGCATTGGTTGTGTACAACAATGCCTACGAGGGTACCCGGGGGCATATAAAAGATTCGGTGGGCTATGTGGAAAAACTCCCCTCCGGGGAGAAGGAGTTCCGCAAAACTACCCTTGCAGAGGCCTTGAAACTCCGCCGGGAAGAAAACTGTTACGTGCTCATGTGGGAGCAGAGGAGTAATCTTTGGTATATCCGGCGCAGTCTGGACTTGTTCGATCGGGGTCTTTTTGCTGATATTCAGGGTTATAGCTGTCAAATTTTTATGGATATCCATGAAGTAGAGGACAATAAATTCTCCCATTACCGAATTCTCCATGATCAACTTCAGGGCAGGGGTGTTCGAAATATTACCCAGGCAATACGGGATATTATTCTGGAACCGGTGTATAAAGAGTTCCGATTGTTTTATACCCCCGAATATTTGGAAAAATTTCGGGAATTGTTGGGGATAACCGGTGGAAAAGCTCCAAAATTGGTCCAATGGTTTGTGGATAAAATGGGGATGTTTTTACGCCCCGTTACCCCATTCCTATCATCCGATAAAGTCATTACCCAAAGTATGGATCGTTTTACCAATGGTCTGAACAACCTTCTCGGTCTGCGAAGTGCTCTGGAGAAACCCGGTTTATCCAAGGAAAGGGAATATTTTCTTGACCGGGCCTATTCTATGGATCGGTCGGGCCTAGTTTTATCAGCTTTTCTCATTCTCCATGCCCTGGGTGATCAGGAAGAGGAGTGGTATCTGGAAGGGAAGATCCAGGACATCACCGGACAGGCAATTCAGCTGAGCAGCTTATTTAAGTGGATCGAATCCTACGCAAGCTGGTCTACCGAATCAGCTGCTCCATCGGACTTGTCAGGTGCCCTGGAAAACTACTCGGTTGTTGAATTTCTTGGGGCCAATTATTACGAGGGGGTTATGTGGTTCCGTAAGGAAAACATGGAAAACTTTGCCTGGTGGGCTGCCCTGTATCACGTCATTAGTGCACCGAAGGTAACACCTGCCCTCATTACCAAGGCCTATAACCGTAGTCGGGCATGGCTGGAAAGCATGGAAAAATCCGAATACAAGCTGGAGTCTCTTCAAGCTTTACTCCAGGAAAAGGGGAAAAAAGTTCCGGTTAAAAAATCCCAAGAGACTAAGAGTGCACCAATGAAAGCTAAAGCTTCTCAGGGTTCTGGTACCAAGACTCCTGCAGATAAGGCAGGGCCCAAAGCAAGCTCAAAGACCAGTCCAAAATCAAAGACCAGCCCCAAGGCTGACACCAAAGCAGGCCCAAAGAAGAGTCCAAAAACCGGGACGGCAGGGGCCGCTCAAACCGGTACTGGAAAAAAAGCCAAGGGATCCAAGTAGCACCACTTCTTGGACTGATTATTTAATTCTACTCGGGGAGGTAATTTCAAGGACTGTGGAAATTACCTCCTTGGGAGTAAATCGAAGAGCATAAATACCGTTCGGGTATTTCCCAAATAACCACGCGTACCCCAACCTCCTGAATAACCGGGTTATCCAGTGCCTGACGCATAGGAACCAGGGGACCCCTTCCCTCAGCTGCGAAGGGAATTCCATCCATCGATAGAAATTCCTGCAGGAAGCCCAGGAAGTTCCACTGTTCATTCGCGCTGTAACTGGTGCCTACCAGGGCGAGGGGTATTTCCGGGGTATCGAATAGTCCGAGAGATGGTCCCTGGGTCATAGTGGTTTCCCAAAGGGTCAGGGAATCGGGTTCGGGGAGCTTTCTGGGAAGCCAGTTTCCCAGGATTGTCTGGGGGGGAAGGAATTCAAAGAGGTCGCCCCGGTGTTCGTTTTTTCCTTGGGAGACCGAGGTAAAATCAGCCTGTTGAAGGTTCTGTACCCAGGGTTGGGCCAGAATCAGGTGGGCTGCTGCCTGTGCAGCTTTCTGGGCACCAAGGGGTGTCCAATGGGTGTCGGTACGGAAGAAAAGCTGTTCCCGTTCGGGGTGCTGGGTGTAGAGATGGTATAAGTCAACAAAGAGTATATTCCTGGACTCCAGACCTGACAGAAATGCGGAGTAACGGTTTTCCAGTTCAGTCGGAAGAGGTTGGGAATGGTATGCCGATAGGACGCGATTTTTTC
>SKVS01000218.1 GCA_007129335.1 Spirochaetaceae bacterium | reverse complement strand
TCAGGTGCCTGCCCACGAAGAAATTGCTCCACAGGGGCTGCTTCTCTCCCAGGGACTTGTCCTGAAAGACCGTTTCAATGCCCAGCTTGCGGGCCCTGGTCACGGTGTGCCTACGAGGATCAATGGATTCCCCTGGTAAGGGGAACCGATATTCTGGAAACTTACCTGAACTGGTATCTCCACCCGACAGGAGAAAGCCCGAAATCATTATCCCAAACCCTGAAGCCATACCTTGCCGTTCCCCTGCTCTTTGCCCATTCGGGCACCATAGCCCGTCTTGAAGGAGCTGAGATTCTGCGAGAAAAACCGGGGTGCCACGCTTTTTCCTTCCTTCAACAGGAGGGAGCAACAATTCTACCAATGGGAAACTCCACTCAACGGGCAGCCTACGCCGTTCTTACCGGCGATACCCCCCAGGAAGTTAACACCCTCATCGATACCCTGTTTGACACAATCAAGATTTTCGATGAACAGGGTACCAATATTTTGTACGATACCCGGGTAGAAACCTACCTTACAACCAGAGTAGAATGACCCAATGAAGACCGAAAAAACCTTGTACCACTTTCTCAGAATGCCTGCATTGCTTCCCTTCCTCTTGACCGTACTCTTGATCTTTTTCCTGTCTACCCTCCTTGCAGGCTGCCAAGCGAATCAGAAACCTGCTCAGCTGCAAACCCTGCGCATTGCCGAGCAGCACGGCCTTGCTTATTTACCCCTGGGGATCATGCAGACCCAGGGGCTCCTTGACCGGGAACTGGCAGAACTGAACAGGGAAAATGGCAGGGTGGACATTCAGTGGATCCGCATGGGTAACGCCACAGCCATTCGGGAGGCAATGCTGGCAAACCGCCTGGATATTGGCTTCATGGGCATTCCTCCCTTTCTCCTGGGGGTATACCGGGAAACCGGTTGGCAGCTCTTTACCGGGCTATCCGAATCGCCACTGGGTCTGGTAACCCTGGATGAATCAAAGCAAAGCCTGGCAGACCTTAATCCCACCGACCGAATTGCCCTTCCCCAACCGGGAAGCATACAGCACATCCTTCTGGCCATGGCCGCAGAACGGCAATTGAGCAACCCAAAGATCTTCGATAACCAATTGGTCAGCATGGGCCATCCCGATGGTCTTGCTGCCCTGCTAACCAGAAGGGAAGTTACCGCACATTTCACCGCTCCACCCTTCCTTTTTACCGCCCTGGAGCAACCAGGAGCCAGGCAGCTCATAAGCGGTGAACAGGCCTTCGGAGGACCTTTCAGCTTTATCATTGGAGCCCTGTCTCCCGGCTGGACCGACTCACCAGCCCACACTGAAGCCCTGAAAGGATTTCGCCGGGCCCTGGACCATTCCCTTAGTCTGGCTCAGGATATGATTCTGGACGCCCAACGGGGGGCTGTTGAAGAATCCCGGGCTACCCTGTGGCAGGAAGTTTCTGCTTTTTACAACCTGGAACCCCAGGTCTTGTTGGCCCATCTGTCTGAACCGGGCTTCCGGTACTCATCTGAAATTCTAGGACTGGATACCTTCATTCGTGCAATGGACCGGTTTGGTTACCTGGATTCAACCCGGGTAACTGAACTCCTTATCCAACGGTAACCATGAAAAAAGCTGGAATAGATCCAAAAATTCTTGGTGTAGTTCTCGTGCTGCTGATTCTCCCAGCATGGGAGGCAATTCGGATCGGCGGCAGCATATCGCCCCTGCTCATGCCTCCCCTGGTCTCCATTGGGAGCGCTCTGCTGCAAGGTTTGATCCAGGGAACCCTCCTCGTGCAAATTGGTCTTTCCCTGATGTACATCCTTACCGGAGCGGGCATAGCCCTGGTGCTGGCTTTTTTTACCCTGTGGATTTCCAATCTGAGTCCTGCAGTACACCACGCTGTTGGCATTTTGGGGGCCCTTTTTCACCCTCTGCCGGGAATTGTACTCCTTCCTATTATTATTTTATGGGCAGGCATTGGACCATCGGCTGTGCTGGTAGTAATTGTCCATTCGGTTTTCTGGCCCGTACTGACAAACCTACAGGCAGGGTACCGGAGCATTCCCGAAACATGGCGAATGACCGGCCAAAACTATGAACTGGCAGGATGGAAGTTTTTAGTGTTCATTGCCCTTCCGGCAACCTTTCCCTACCTGTTAGCAGGATTGCGAATTGCCTGGGCCCGGGGCTGGCGAGCCCTCATTAGTGCGGAAATGCTCTTTGGAGCCATTGCAGGGGCAGGAGGTCTGGGTTGGTACATCCATTCAAGGCGGGTGTTCATGGACAGCCCGGGCCTCTTTGCCGGAATTCTTGTAATTATGCTGATCGGGAGCCTGGTGGAAAGCATGATGTTCTCCCTCATTGAACGCAGAACAATTCAGAAATGGGGAATGTCCCTATGACAGGCCAGCATGAAATCCCCAAGAAACCCATACTGGAACTGAAGAATATTTCCGCAGGGTATGCTGATTATCCGGTGCTCCACCAGGTTAATCTACAGATCTTTGGGTCAGAGGTAGTCTGCGTCCTTGGCCCCTCGGGTTGCGGCAAAAGCACCCTGCTGAAAATTGCCGGGTCCTTTCTGGCTCCCAAAGCAGGCTCAGTCGTCTTCCAGGGAAAAATGGTCACAAATCCGGACCACCACCGGCTCATGGTTTTCCAAAATCAGAATCAACTTCTGCCCTGGATGACCCTGGAACAGAATATCCGGTTTGCCCTCAAGCACGGACCCTTGAAATCTCATCCCAGTTCCTGGCGGGAGCGCATTGCCAAATCCTTACAGGAAGTGGGCCTCCAGAATGCCGCAAAGCTCTATCCTCATCAGCTCTCCGGAGGCATGGCTCAGCGGGGAGCCCTTGCCCGGGCCTTCGGATGCCAGCCTGCCCTGCTGCTTATGGATGAGCCCTTCGGATCAGTCGATGCCCCTACCCGCTCGGAACTGCAACACCTTCTTCTGGATCTCATTGCAAACCATCACACGGCTACCCTGTTTGTAACCCACGACCTAGAAGAAGCCCTTCTGCTGGGTCACCGCATACTTGTTCTGAATTCCCGAGGATTCATTACCCTGGATTCCAGGAGCACCAAGCCTGGCCACCCTTCGGCTGTCCGGCAGGCTATGGAACATCCTGATCTTCGGGCAAATCGATACGATAGACCTTAACTGACCAGGACTGCCGATCCATATAAGGTACAAGACGCATTGCGTACCAGGGTGCAGCAAAACGATCAACCTCGGTACCGTAGGCCCGAATAATTTCCTGAATATCCGGATAAAACCGAAAGGGGTTCCCGTACACCAGGTTCCACACCGGCCTGTCCCGGAATATGAGGTCCAACTCATCCTCGTTCATAATTATCCAGCGAATGTTTTCCTGTACGAGAAACCGGCCCACCGGACGATTCCATAGATCAGGATCAACCTCATTCCCGGGATTTACAGGAGGAAGGGACGCAAAATCCCTCCATACCCGCAACTGTCCCGGCGAAAAGGCGAAACCCGTATTCAGATTTGCAAGTACCCTTTCTTGAGGGGGAACCGAGCCGGCGATCCGCATTACATA
>SKVS01000082.1 GCA_007129335.1 Spirochaetaceae bacterium | reverse complement strand
TTGAATCTGTAGTCTCTGAGCATCTTTCATTTGTTTGTCCTGGTCAACCATAGCAGGAAATCTCAGTACCGTCGATTTTCCAGGAACATGAGAAGCTGATTCAATCGGGCATAGACACCCGGGGTACTGGTTGCTTTGCAAGCCTGGTGAAATTCCCGCTGAGCCCTTTCAAGATATTCCCGGCTCTGCTGGTCTGCCCGGTCAAACCCGCCTAAGGCCTGAATAAGCAGGACAATTTGGGGAAATTCCCCCTCATCGCCTTTGCGGAACTTTTCTATTGCTTCCACAAGTTTCCTGCCCCGATCAGCCTGGGTCTGGGTTGCAGCTCCAAGAGCTTCCAGAATAGGAAGGGTTATTTGGCTGTCCCTCAGGTCCTGACCCAGGGGTTTACCAAAACGCTGCTTTGCTCCCAGGTAATCCAGGATATCGTCCTGGATTTGAAAGGCAAGTCCCAGGTAATAACCACCCCGGCGATACATTTGGAGTATAGGCTCGGGGGCATTCATTTCCCGGGCACCGGAATTCAGGGACAGGGAAAAGAGCATGGCAGTTTTCCCCGTAATTATCCGGGTGTATCTGCGGCGGCTGGGTTTTTTCAACAGGGATTCAAACTGTAAGCGATCCTCAGCCTGGAAGAATTCGCTTCGAACCATGAGTCTTACCATTCCCGATAACATCTGCCCGGTACTCACATCGGCTCCGTGACTGACCAGGGCAAAACAAAGGGAAAACAACAAATCACCCAGGAGCACTGCCAGGTTGGTCCCAAGGTCCTTCCACATGGCGGCTTGACCCCGGCGCATGGGAGATTCATCTACCACATCATCGTGTACCAGGGTTGCAAGGTGCAGGAGTTCAAGAGCTGCTGCGAGCAGGTAAATTCTATTGGGTAGGAATCCCGGAAGAGCAGGACTATTTTTCCAGTGGGTCAGGGACTCGTTTGTCTCAGGAGACCAGCCGCTCTGTCTTAACTTAAGCAGGAATTTTCGGTTATCCCGGGCAATTTTCGGGCCGTCAAATGCCGGTTTGGTTTGGGGATAATCAATTCCCCCACCCCCACGGGCTCCGAGAATTACCAGGAGAGGACGGAGCATTTTTCCCGAGGCTTTTTGGAGGTTTTTCAGCGCCGGTTCGAGGATTGGGGAATTTCTGGCTTCGTCTGCCAGGAGTTCACCAATTATTCGCCGGGTATAGTCGAGTTCCGCCTTGACCCAGGGATCAGCGTAGAGGGCATCGAGGCTGGAGGAATTATGTATCATGGTGTATCCAACTGTATATCGTAAAGAGTGTACAGAAGCTTGTAAAAGTCCGGGGAATCACCCCATATGCAGTGGGAGTAAACGTCTGAACAACCACCTGTAGTGGTTTTTACAAGCTTCTGTACACTCATAAAACATTACCCCCCGATAAAATAAGAGCAGCACCTTTTTCTGCATGAGCCTCCAAAGGGCTGCTCCTAAACGACGGATTCTTTTTCAGGGTTCGGTATTTTTAGTACTGAATTCTTAGTTCTTCTTTTTCTTCTTGAACCTAGGCTCGCCTACGTACAGATATGTCCGTTTGGCCAGGGATGTTGTTTTCCATCGGTCCTTCAGCCAGGGCATTACCCAGTGATCCAACCCGGCTACATGACCAGCTCCGCCGAGCATGACAATCGCCAGGAAAATAAACCATAACTGCGACCAGCTGAACATACCCGAAAGAATGAACACGATACACAGGGCAATGGTTGCCAGAGCAGCAGGGAAGGTAAAAAATCCACCCATAATTGCAAGACCCAGGGCAATTTCAACCCAGACAATGCTCCACTGGAACAGGCTGAAATGCATGTGGGCGGCAATGTTGTCCATAAAGGTTTCCCGGAACCAAACCACAAGCCAGTTATTCCAACCAAGAATAGGTTTGCTCAGATCCCAGTACTTTCCAAGGGCCTCGGCTGCGGCAGCACCGGTTTCAGCAACCCATTCGGTAGCACCGCTGGCAGCGTCGGTTGCTCCGGAGGCTGCGTCCCAGGCTGCATCGGTTGCGGCAGAGGCAGCATCCCAGACCGCATCGGTGGCCCCGGTAGCCGCGTCGGTTGCACCAGAAGCCGCATCCCAGGCTGCATCGGTTGCGGTACTCACCGCATCCATGGTGTCCGAACCGTATCCGGGCATGCCCCGCTGTCTGGTTCCGGAACTGAACATCCAGAATGAACGGGATCTGTCGGTTCTCAACCAGCCCTCGCCTATCTTGTTTGCCCCTTCCATAACCCAGATAAGTCCAAGCCAGAGTCTGGCAGGCAGTACCCAGTAGGCAGGAACCTTGGCCGAAGCATGACCCCGGAGTATGGAGCGCTTGTTTTTAATATCAAAGAATTCTTCCTTGAGGTAGGCCCAGCATGCGTTAACTCCTGCCAGTCCCCACAGGTAATGAAGGTTAATGAGGTGTTTTAAGGCCATAGCAAAGAACCCGTAAAGGTTCATACCCATTACGGAGGCAACACCGTACTTCCCGCCAATGGATACCATGAACCCATGGTAATTCGGCTGGTAGGTGGTTTTTTCTTTTTTGTCGATGGCTGCAACAATGTTGTGGGCAACGACATCGGCGGTCTGCAGGGCATTCTCTACTATTTGAGGAACTACCTTCTCTTCATGGAGGTACCAAATCATGTCTCCCGCAAGGTACACATTATCGTGGTCTACGGACTGCATATGATCGTTTACCAGAATTCTTCCACGCTCACCGACTATGTCCCGGTCGTGTTCATCGAAATGGCATCCGGCCATTCCATGAATACCTTCGGGAGTGGCGATTGAACAGGAATCGTTAGAAACCCGGCCTTTGGTCAGGGATATTTTGGAAGTAAACTCAGAACCCTGGATTCCGCAGGTCCAGACAAAGGTATCGGCTTCTATAACCCGTCCATCCTTGAGGGTGTATTTTCCGTTCTTATCGCCCTTTACAATGGGTGCATTCAGAAGGATTTCCACTCCATGCTTCTCCATGTATTCTTTGGCCTTTCTCTGGGGCTTTTCAGAGAGTATGGGAAGAATGCAATCCTGGGCTTCAATGACCTTAATGTTCACTTCATCACGGTCGATGTGGTATTTCCTGCACAGTACATCGGCCCGCTCAATGAGCTCACCCACGAGCTCTATTCCCGTAAATCCTGCACCTGCTACAGCAAAGGTGAGCATTTTCCGCTTCAGGTCTTCATGGGGTTCTTTTGCAGCTTCCCGGAACATGAGCTCCACGTGCTCCCTGATCCGAATAGCATCCTCAAGGGACCAGAGGGTAAAAGAGTTCTGCTGAATTCCTTCGATACCGAAAAATTCCGGATGACCCCCGGTGCTCAACACCAAATAGTCGTAGTCGTATATGGCTACATCGGATTTCAGTTGGTTCTTTTCAAAATCGATTCCCTCGATTTCGTCGATAACAACCTTCACCTTGGTACCGGAAAAAATCCGTTTAAAACTAACCTGAACTGCTTCGGGTTCTGTTCTGCTTCCGGCAACCTCGTGTAACTCGGTCATGAGGGTGTGGTAGGGATTCCGGTCAATGAG
>SKVS01000037.1 GCA_007129335.1 Spirochaetaceae bacterium | reverse complement strand
TGATCTTAAAAAAGCTGTTGAAACGCTGGTTGCATTTATTGACCAGTTAAACAACTGGTATATTCGGCGAAGTCGCCGCAGATTCTGGAAAAGCGAAAACGATAATGACAAGAATCAGGCTTATCAGACCCTCCATGGGGTATTGCTACGTCTTGTGCAAATCGCTGCACCCTTTATTCCTTTTATAACCGAAGAAATCTACCTGAATCTTAAAGGTAACCATGACCCGGAAAGCGTCCATCTTTGCAGTTACCCGGTCCGGAAAACCGAACGGCTGGATCCTGCATTGGAAAGAAAAATGCATACAACCCAGGAAGCAGTTCGGATGGGAAGAGCCTTGCGAAGCCTGCATAATCTAAAGATTCGTCAACCTTTGAATGGCTTACATCTGGTAACCAAGGATAGGGAAGAGAAAAATATTCTTATAGAAATGGAAGATATTATCCGGGAAGAACTGAATGTGAAAGAAGTTATCTTCAGGGATAATGAAGAGGATCTGGTTGAATATTCAGCAAAGGCAAACTACAAAACTCTTGGCAAGGCCCTGGGTAAGGATATGAAGGCTGCTGCAGAAAAAATATCCCAACTCAGTCCTTCCGATATCCAGGGAATAATGGAAGGTGCAACTCTTCACCTGGAAGTGGGGGAGACTGCTATTGACCTTACTCTCGATGATATTCTTGTCCAACGGGAGGAAAAGCAGGGGCTGAAGGTTTTGAATGAAGGTAGCCTCACGGTTGCCTTGGATCCTGTGGTTACACCGGAACTCAAGCAGGAAGGACTTGTCCGCGATCTTATCAGAGGCATACAAAACCTCCGTAAAGAATCGGGGTTTGAAGTGAGCGACCGGATATCCCTAACGCTTCATGGTGAACAGGAACTGCTGGAATCGGTGCAGTCGTTTCAGGATTATCTCATGGAAGAAGTTCTCTGTGAGGATATTTCCTTTTCCTCTTCACCTCTGGAGACTCCACTGGAATCTGGTGAAGCCCGCTGTACAATACGCATAGCCAGGCTTGTCTGATGGATTTGGCTTTGGGTAAACGGATTCCCATTCTTTTTCTCCTGGGAGTTTTCCTTGTACTGTCTGGGTGTGCCACACTTCCATCAGGAATTGCCCGTGAAGAACTGCTGCCTTCCCAGGTTTCTGCAGGAGTGTATCTGGATCTTGAAAACAATCGGGAACTTATACCAGCCCTCCAATCGGGAGGACTTCTTGACCCGGATTTGGATGAACAGCTGGTTAATCGGGTATCAAAAGTATTTCTTGCTGTTGCCCCTGAAGAAACCCTGGTACTGATTCAAGGTCAGTTTCCTTCATTTCTTCTTCAGTGGCAGCTGAGAAACCGTTTCCATTTTAAGCGCTCGGATCAGACGGAACTCTATAATCAGGAATTTCCCCGGCATAGAGTTTTCGTTCCAACGGATAAAACCCGGCTGGACATTCCCTCTGGATTGGGCCCTATGGTGGATCTGATTCTTCTTGACTCGGAGCACATTCTTGTTCGGTTCCAAGGTGACAATACCCGGAAAGATCTTTTTCCTTCGCCCTGGAGCCGACCTGGGGAAGGGGAATCAGAAGTCAGAACCTTTGAGACTCCAGGAAAAGCCCATTTCATAGCCGCCTTTACTCCGGGACTCCTGGGTGTTCAGGCTGTAGAAATTGAACTGGAACCCCGGACCGTGGTAGAAGATACCCAAGAACATATCTTATGGGATATCATTCTGGGATTCTACCAGGATGCTGGGAACCCCAGCCTTACCCAGGTAGCTCAAAGAGGATTGGGATCCTTATTGCGACTTTTTTCCCGAAACCTTATTCTGAATCCAGCTGTTCCTATGGATGCTGAACAGCTGCGTCAGAGTTTTGAACTGGAGTATACCTGGTGGAATACTTACGGCCGTACCAGAATGTTCGGCATGACGGTAAAGCCCGAGGGATCTGCCGATATTCTTCAGGAACTCCTGGGGATTTTTAAAAGAGGATTACCATGATTGGTGTACTGGATTATAATGCGGGAAATCTGACCTCGGTGCAATCGGCCTTACATTATTGCAAAGCCAAATTCACCATTTTATCCCGCCCGGAGGATTTTCTCCACATTGACAGACTCATAGTACCAGGGGTAGGAGAAGCCAGGGCAGCCATGGAATATTTACAGAATAACGGATTGGACCAGGCTATTATGGAGTTTTGTCAAACTGGAAAACCATTTCTCGGTATCTGTCTCGGAAGTCAAATTATTCTGGATTTTTCCCAGGAGAGGGATACTTCCTGTCTCGGACTTATGCCTGGTACCTGTAAATCCTTTTCCCTGACCTATGGAGAAAAGGGTATTTCTCCAAGAGATTTTAAGGTTCCCCATATAGGATGGAACCAGGTTTCCTGGCCTGAGGGAAAAGAGGATTATCTTTTTCAGGGGATTCCTCATGGTCGCAGTTTCTATTTTGACCATGGTTATTACAATTCTCCCCTGTCAAAGGATCATGTTTTAGGTACAAGCGATCACGGAATATCATTTCCCGCAGTTATTGGTTTTGAGAATATCCGGGCTGTACAGTTCCATCCTGAGAAATCCGGAGCATACGGACTTCGTTTGTTGGGGAATTTTTGTTTGAAACAACCTGGAGACAGATAATGCTGGAAAAAAGAATAATTGTTTGCCTTGATGTGCGGGATGGAAAAACAACAAAAGGCGTAAAATTTAAGGGAAATATCGATATTGGTGATCCGGTCGCCATGGCCAGACAATACTACGAACAGGGTACCGATGAACTGGTCTTTTATGATATTACTGCCAGTACTGAAGATCGTGGTATCATGATTCGGGTTGTGGAAGAAGTTGCTCAGGAAATTTTCATTCCCTTCTCTGTTGGTGGAGGTATTGGATCAGTACAGGATATGAGGCGGGTCATACTGGCAGGTGCAGAAAAGGTATCGGTAAACTCTCAGGCGGTTAAAAACCCCGGAATCATAGAAGAGGGAGCTTCCCTCTTTGGTAGCCAATGTATTGTTCTTGGTATGGATGTGCTGGCAGACAAGGATTTCCCGTCGGGATACCGGGTTGTAATTAACGGAGGTCGAGTACCAACCGAACTTGATGCCCTGGCTTGGGCTTTGGAAGCTCAAAAACTGGGGGCCGGAGAAATTGTGCTCAACTCAATAGATACCGATGGTATGCGCGACGGCTACGAGTTAACCATTACCCGGTTAATTAGCGAAGCTGTAACGATTCCCGTTGTAGCCAGTGGTGGGGCAGGGAGGCCAGAACACCTGGCAGCTGTCTTGACTCAAGGTAGAGCAGATGCCGCCCTTATTGCATCTATGGTTCATTTCGGAGATTATTCCGTTCCCCAAATTAAACAATACCTGCATAAGGAAGGCATCCCCATACGGTCAGACTGGGGGCTATAGATATGGGGACTACAGATAATAGATCGTTTCAGACTTTATAATTTTCCGACGAGTGTGAACTGAATTTCAACTCTTTCCACTTGGAAAACCTCTTGCCTACTTTCAGTAAAAAGTGTAATTTATACTCAATAACAATATAT
>SKVS01000293.1 GCA_007129335.1 Spirochaetaceae bacterium | reverse complement strand
ATCGCGACCCGGTGGAGGTGCGGCTTCTGTTTACCGGAGAGGGGGCAATACGGCTTGTACAAACCCTGTGGCATCCTACCCAGGTCTTAGACCCTCAGGATGACGGATCGGTCATGTGGACCGCACATATTTCTGAACCCCTGGAAATGTACCCCTGGATCAGAGGATGGGGACCGGATGTTCAAGTGCTTGCGCCGGAAAGTCTAAGGCAGCGTCATATAGATGATTTTCGCCGTGGTGCGGATGTTTACGGAATCTGTACTTAGTGGTGCGAATTTTGGTGCATAGGTAATATTTTACTCAATTTGAACAGTATTCACTTGGATTTCTCCCTGAATGAATCCATAATTTGCTCTTTATTGCCTTTTTTTCAACAAATCTTGCTGGGAGTCCATAATTCGCACCAGTATATACATATTACCTTGAATCCAATGGATATGGACTTGCTTCATGGGCAAACATGAGCGAAAATGGAAGTATGGAAACGAGTACAATAGCCATAACTCTGGCCGATAGAAGTTTATACCCCCTTACCGACCCTTCCGGGGAGTTCTATAAGAACGTTGTGCTAACCACAGCAAATGATAATCAACCCCGAGCACAGATCCGCTTCTGCCGAATGGAAGAGGGCGAACCGAGTGCCCATACCATTGGGGTAATCGACCTTGAAGACCTTCCAACCCTTTCTCACGGGGAATTGGAAATTGATCTTCACCTGGAGGTGGATTCTGAGGGTTTGCTCTGCGCAGTGGCAACCGAGCGGAGTACCGGACGGTCCAGCAGGTTGACCATACCCCTCCACGGACGGGGGACTAATTTGTTCAATTATACTACACCCGTGGATTCTTCCTTTGAAAGTTCTGGGGATATCGAATTGGGTACAGAAGCCAAGAGTGCACCCAATCCCGAAGCAGAACAGGCATTATACGAACCTTTGGTTGATGACTTTTCTCTGGACGGGGATTCTTCTCCATCCAGAAACAGCACGGATCAAGAAACCAGAGGAACCAAAAAATGGCTTGTTCTGTTGCTCCTATTCCTCCTGATTCTCCTGGGAATTGGAGGACTTTGGTGGTTCCTCCAGTCACGCAGTACCCCAGCCACTCAACCCGAACCTCCTGCCGCAACCCAGCCGGCTGAGCCAGTTCCTCCCCCCGTTGCCCCTGCTGTCGAACCTCCTGCGGTCCAGGCTGAACCTGCACAACCAGCTCCTGCTGAAGCTGCTGAGCCGGAACCTGTAGTTACCGTTGAGCCCGAGCCGGTTGGGCCATCGGAGCCTGTTCCTGGGTTTACCCATCGTATTCGCTGGGGAGATACCCTTTGGCACCTGTCCCAGAGATTTTATGGAACACCCTGGAGATATCCTGAATTGGCGGATTACAATCAGATTCCCAATCCGGACCTCATTATTGCAGGGGAAGACCTTGTAATACCAGGAGAGGAGTAACCCGCCGTCCTGGAGGAAGGCGTTTCTCCTGGTACCTAAAAACAGGAGTAGTGAAGGCTCTTGCAAAGTCCCTTTTGCAGAGCTTACCTCTCTCATGATTTTTAAAAAGGTATTTCCATGAACCAAGAACCATTCGATTACCAGGGACAAAGACATAAGGCACTGGATATTTTTGCATCGGGAGTTGCCAGGGTTGATCCTGCCCCGATGATTCAGGATCATATACTCCTTTCTGGTTCATTGCTAACCGTTCGAAATGGAAATGAAAACTTACGTTTCGATTTGTCGAAGTATACCAGGGTTCTTGTAGTGGGTGCCGGTAAGGCTACTGCAAAAATGGCTTTAGGGTTGGAAGCGGTCCTGGAATCAAAAATTACCCGTGGGGTAATTTCAGTGAAATACGGGCATACAGAAGTCTTAAAAACCATTGATACAGTTGAAGCAGGTCATCCGGTTCCCGATGAAAATTCGGTGCATGCATCACGAAAAATCCTTGAACTGGTTGATACGGCTGATAATGACACCCTTGTTATTACCTTAATATCCGGAGGAGGTTCATCTTTATTGACCCTTCCGTACTTCGATGAAAAGCATAAGCTCGACCTTGAGGACATTCAGAAATCCACCGAATTGTTGCTGTCTTCCGGAGCTCCCATTGGGGATATGAACCGCGTACGCAAGCATTTGTCCGGTATTTCCGGCGGCAGGCTGGCTGCCCGGATAGCTGCCCGGGGAGCAACCGGACTGACCCTGATTCTCAGTGATGTGCTCGGGGATAACCTGGAAAGTATTGCCTCGGGTCCGACCGTAGGTGACCCTTCTACCTTCGCCGATGTTTCGGGAATTCTGAAGCGGTATAACATCTTTAACCTTGTTCCCGAATCGGTTCAGCACCTTGTAGCTGCGGGGGTACGAGAAGAGGTAGCCGACACTCCAAAACCCCAGGATTCAATTTTTAGCAAGATTCACAATATTCTCTTGGGAACTAATGCCCATGCATTGCAGGCTGCGGCAAAAAAAGCGCAGGAGTACGGGTACCATGTGCTGGTACTCTCGAGCCAGATCAGTGGTGAAGCCAGGGAGGTGGCAAAGGTGTGCGCAGGAATCGCCCGGGATATTGTCGCCCGCTCTCTTCCATTACAAGAGCCTGCCTGCGTAATCCTTGGAGGAGAAACCACCGTTACTCTGCGGGGAAAGGGAAAGGGCGGCAGAAATCAGGAAATGGCCCTGGCATTTCTGGCAGAAATCGCAGGACAGCCCTCAGCCTTCCAACGGGTTTGCTTTCTCAGCGCCGGGACCGACGGGAATGATGGGCCAACCGATGCGGCAGGAGCGCTCGTAAATCCCGAATCTAGTCAGGGATCTCTCCAACAATCTCTCCAACAATCAGACCAGAACACAGCCGATTCCTTGCATACCCTCCATGCTTACCTGGATAACAACGACTCCTACCATTATTTCCAGCAAATTGGAGGACTGATAAAAACTGGCCCAACCAACACCAATGTTTGCGACATCCAAATTATTCTGGTAGGCTAACCCGTACAACCAATGACCGAAGAAGACCCCTCTGTCGTATTTCCCAGTAGCTCCCCCATCATCTCCCGTCCGGTTCGCCGGGCAGTCCAATCGAATCTCCTTCCCGAAGCCTTCACCATGTCCCGCTATAAATGCTCACCCTATATGGGATGCGGCCACGGATGTGTGTACTGCGACGGTCGGGCAGAGAAGTACTATGTCCAGGGAAATTTTAACAGCGACATTATCGGACGAACAAATCTGCCTGATTTACTCCAGAAGGAATTGCCGAGGATCAGGGAGTACGGACCTGTATCCCTGAGCAGCGGAATAACCGATGCCTATCAACCGATAGAGGAAAAAGTCCGCCTGACCCGCGGATGTGCAGAAGTCTTCCGCTGGCATGGGCTGCCGGTAACGGTTCTTACGAAATCGGACCTCATACTCCGGGACCTGGATTGCTGGTCGGAAGTCCAGGCCAATGCAGGATTTACCCTGCTGATGACAATAACCACCCTGGATGAACAGGTGGCAGCTGCCTTTGAACCCGGTGCCCCATCGGTTGCCCGGCGTTTAAAGACCCTGGAAGCCTTT
>SKVS01000091.1 GCA_007129335.1 Spirochaetaceae bacterium | reverse complement strand
GTTACCCCCTAATAATTGTGTTCAAAATACCCTGATCTACCAATGAAAAAATTTCCTGGCTCTTTCGCTTTTCATGATTATCCAGTGAATAATGAAAAACATTCCTCCCAGAGGAAGGAGAACTCCGGCTACAATAGGAGACCAGAGCATACCGTGCCACCCCTTGCCGGGAAGCTGGTATCCCCCGAGAACCAGATAACGGTTGATCAGACCTTCGATAATGAGAAGAAAAACCGATACCAGTATCAGAGATACCCCAATGGAGACTGGACCTGAAGGGGAGTAACGAAGGAGAAATTGCCAATAAGCCAGAACAAGAATCCACAGGGTGAGGGTAATAGGAGTAGCCAGGGACACTGCCCATGCATATCCGCCCAGATGCCAGTTCATGAGGAGAAAGTACCCTGCCCCCAGGAAAAAGCTGGCTGAGACAGCCACAACAGGAAAACGGTACAGAATTATGCCCAAAAACGAAACTCCTGCAACAAGACCCAGACTCAAGACGACCAGCACCGACCAGGTGAATCCCCCGGTAAGAATTAAATCTGTAATACCCGATACGAGCGCGGGCACCAGGAGTACCAGGAAAACAATGCCAGCTACTCCGTACCTCCGGGACACGCCCTTTGTCTTTCCGCTTGGGGAGTACATGGGATACAAAAGAGGCTTCAGTTCTTCTTTTGTTTGGGCCAGTTCCTGACGGCATATGGGACAATGGGAGTAATTTTGCAAAATCTCAATACCACAATGGGGACAATACATCCTCAACCTCCAGTAAAATTTGTCCATACCCGGGGTGTTATGCCCTGATCTGCAAATATGCGAAACAAGTAATACTCAAATCTGCTGTATCCCGTGGTCTTACCTACAGTAAGACAAAGGGTCTGGGCTGTGGATACGGCTGTTACATTCAAGGGGCTGATTACCCCCGGTGGTGGTACCAGTCCAATCCAGTCAATATGCTTCTCCCCCCAGGAAGGAAAATCCAAAAGCCCGAGATTAGAAAAACTTGCGGTATGACGTTTGTCTCCTAAGTTTAGAAAAATCCAACGGAGAACCGGATTCTTCAATATGAGGGGCATGAGCCGCAAAATGAGTAAAGCTTCCCCCTTTACATTTCTGGCGACCTGCTTACCCAGATATTTCTGAGCCAGCTCGGTTCTCTGAACATGGTGAACCCGGGTTAGAATTTCATCAAAACGATAATGGCCTAGACGCAAATCAATTTCCACCGACATGCCAACCAGAAAGTTTCGTAGAGTCCGGGAACCATGCATTCTCCGTAAATCAATAGGTACAAGGAGGCGCAGAGGTCTTTTCATGAGACCTTTCCTTTTTCTTAGGGGAACATCTTCCACACATAACTGAAAGGCCATAAGTACCGCTGCCGAGAGGTATTCTCCAAGACGGACACCATACTTTGCGGTTTTGTCCTTTAATTGGGAAACGGGAATGAGTGCATGGGAAACCCGGTAATCTCCCTGAGGCAGAAGGCGAACCGGTAAATGAAGGGCCTTGGACGGAACGGGGGGGGAAGGTAATCCAGTCAAATGACTTGCCACAAATTCATCGACCCACTCATCAGAACCGGCTGATTCGTGGGGATGGCGAAGGGTTTTCCAATCCAGAGAATCAAGCTCTTGTTCCCAGGTATCCAGCAAGGAATTCCAGGTGGTTTGGGGCAGTATCCCATGAATGTCCTCGGGTGACTGGGTTAAAACCCACCGGGCCCGGGAATCGACCAACCCGCAGTACACCCCTACCAGGGTACGGAAAAACTCAGACAATCCGCTGCCATCGGTTAATACATGACTCGCTTCAACCCCGAGGGATCGCTGAAAAACGTGGACAGACAGGAGGGGTTGATTTTTTGGCTTGTGCTGAGAATCGTTAAAATCGGGAAAGAGGCAGGGAGGAGTACGATCGGGCAATATGGGCAGGGGATCAGAAATGGTCTGTAGGTGATACCAGAAAAAACCTGACCGAAGGCGAACCTTGAACCAAGGAAACCTTTTTTCTGTAATGGCCACACTCCGCTCCAGGAGGGGCCATACAAGGGGTTGGTGTAATACAGCAAAAAGCCGAAACCGGGAGGTTTGCCTCCGGGAAATAACCGTGGGCCAAGCCTTTGCTGCGTTATCGAGGGAGTAAGATCGAGATACCGCTGGCATAGGACAGAGTATAGCATGAACCTTGCCCAGGGCAAATGCATATTGGAAAACAGGTCAAACTGCTCAACCAGTTTGACCTGCTATTTATGAGAGGTAATTTCAGACCTAAATCAGAAATCGAACTTATCCTTTGCGTTCAGGTCTTCGAATGCCTGAACGAGTCGGGCTGTCATTCCCTTTTGTCCCTGGAACAACCAGGCTCGAGGGTCAATGTATTTCTTGTTTGGTTTATCGTCTCCCTCGGGATTTCCAATTTGACTCTGGAGGTAGGGACTGTTCTTCTCAACGTATTGGACAACCGGTTGGGTAAAGGCCCATTGGGTATCGGTATCGATGTTGAACTTAACAGCACCGTAACCGCAGGCTTCCCGAATCTCTTCCCGGCTGGATCCGGAACCACCGTGGAAAACAAAGTCCACCGGTTTAGCACCGGTTCCCCGCTCTTTTTGGATAAAGTCCTGACTGTGCTTTAAAATTTCTGGTCTCAGCTTAACATTTCCGGGTTTATAAACCCCATGGGTATTTCCAAAGGCAGCAGCAACGGTAAACTGACCGACACCGGTTAAAGCATCGTAAGCTTGAAGCACCTCTGAGGGCTGGGTATAGAGCTTGCTGGAATCTACTCCTGAATTGTCTACCCCATCTTCTTCACCACCTGTTACCCCCAGTTCAATTTCCAGGGTCATATCCAGCTTGGCCATTCTTTCTAGGTATTTTTTGGAAATTTCCAGGTTTTCCTCAATAGACTCTTCTGAAAGGTCTAGCATGTGGCTAGAAAATAAAGGCTTGCCCGTTCTTTTAAAGAACTCTTCTCCCTCAGCAAGCATTCCATCGATCCAGGGAAGGAGTTTTTTTGCAGCATGATCGGTATGAAGAATGACCGGTACTCCGTAGAGTTTAGCCAGACGCCAAACGCTTTCAGCACCAGCAACAGCACCCTGAATACATGCCTGGAGCTGATCGTTGGGAGCAGCTTTCCCTGCATAGAATTGAGCACCACCGTTGGAAAACTGAATAATAACCGGAGCCTTGGCTTCAGCAGCAGCTTGAAGTGCAGCGGCTACCGAATCGGAACCTACAACGTTTACTGCCGGTAAGGCGCATTGGTTTTCCTTACAGTAGGCGAAAACCTCTTGGAGTTGCTTACCGGTAATGACACCGGGAGCAAGTTTCATTTTAGACATAGATGTCTCCTTGGAGTGGGTATGGTACCATTGTATTCATGGGAAGGGCTTTGTCAATCCGCTGGTAAATTCAGGAAACCCCGAGGGAGGCTATGAACTGCCTGGGCTAATTGTCCCCATCGGAGGTCACGGTTTGCCAGTGACCTGTCATGTCCTGCAGTCTGACGAATATTTCACCTTGCTTTTCCAGCCTGCGAACGTATTCCAAAGC
>SKVS01000232.1 GCA_007129335.1 Spirochaetaceae bacterium | reverse complement strand
GGAAAAACAACCTTTGCAAAACGCTTGAGCATCCAGCTGCTTGCCATGGGTGTTGTTCCAAAGGCAATTTCCCTGGACAACTTCTTCGTTCCAAGAGAGCGTACCCCCCGGGATGAAGAGGGTAACTACGACTTTGAAAGCATTGATGCAATAGACCTTGAACTTCTGAATACCTGTTTAGTCGATCTTTTGTCAGGAAAAGAAGTAAACCTGCCTGTTTTTGACTTTAAAGCGGGAGATAGAGTTTTTTCTCCTGAGCCAATGGTTCTTATGAAGGACCAAATTCTCATCATCGAAGGTATTCACGGATTGAATCCCCGTTTAACCAAAGATATTCCAGGTCAAAGCAAGTTTAAAATATATATTTCGGCTCTTACCCAGATTAATTGCGATGCCACTCATAGGATTTCCACAACAGACAATCGTCTTATCAGGAGAATGGTACGGGACTCCCGATATCGGGGAAAATCTGCTGAACAGACCCTTGAAATGTGGAAATCGGTGCGTCGTGGAGAAAATACCTATATTTTCCCCTTTCAGAACAATGCCGAAGGGGTGTTTAACTCAGCCCTGGATTATGAGATTGGGGTGCTGAAAACCCAGGCAGAATCGCTGCTCAAAGAAGTTAAGGCAAATAGTCCCCAATATACCGAAGCACGGAGACTTCTGGAACTTCTCCATCTCTTCCTTCCTATACCCAGAGAATTTGTTCCCGACATGTCCATTCTCCGGGAGTTTGTGGGAGGTTCTGCCTTTAAATACTAGTACGAGGATGAAAGGGCTCTTTTTTCTTAGGCACAGGATACCATTGGGTAGAGGCAAGTCTCTCCAAACCCCGGGAAAGAATGTGTAAATACTCTTGCCTGGGAATTTCCGAAGCCCCCATGGAGTCCAAATACTCCGTTTCAACCTGGCAGTCTATGAGCCCGATTTCCAGTTCTATGCAAGACTCGCAGAGCTTCACCAGGGCAGCCTTGGATGCATTCGGTCGAAGGCTAAACATAGATTCGCCGGAGAAAACGCTGCCGGTTCTTACACCATAAAGGCCACCAACAAGGTTCTCCCCCTCCCAAACCTCAAAAGAATGAGCATACCCCAGGTCATGAAGTCTTGAATATCCGTCGATCAACTGTTCATCAATCCAGGTATTATCCTTTCGGACCTCTTTGCATAAGCGAATAACCTCATGGAAACAAAGGTCGATCGAAACATAAAATCCAGCTTTTCCCAGATACCTTCGCAACCTTTTTCCCATATAAATATTCTGGGGATACAAGACGAATCGGGGATCGGGGCTCCACCAGAGCACAGGATCCCCCTCATTATACCAGGGGAAATATCCCTGCTCGTAGGCTGAGAGAATAAATCCAGGAGAAAGGTTCCCCCCGTGACAGGCCGGCCCGAAATGGGGTGCAGAATCAGCCGGAGGGAAATCCAACCGCTGGAGTTCGGATAATTCAGGGTAATATGTGCTCATTGCAAAACTATTGCATCATTTTTTACTTTAAGTTTTGCCTTGCCTCCGTTTTGGAGTTTACCGTAGAGCAGAGCATCGATGAACAAACTCCGGATTTGATCATCCACAAGACGTTCAATTTCCCGGGCTCCAAACTCTTTGCTGTTAGTTTGTTCCACGAGGAAGGTATATACTTTTTTATCTACCGACAGTTCTACCGATTGTTCAGCCAGTTGTTGTACAAATTCACCAATTTCTTTTTTCACAACCAGGGTAAGAGTGTCCTGATCCAGGGAATTGAATACCACAACCTTGTTTAAGCGGTTCCTGAATTCAGGACTGAAAGCCTTGTTAACTGCATCGGTAACAACGGCTCCATCCATCCTCCGTTCCCCAAATCCAATTAATGGTTTGCCGATATCCCGCGCACCGGCATTGCTCGTCATGATGATTATGACATTTCGGAAATCAGCCTTCCTGCCTGCGTTATCGGTCAGGGTTGCATAGTCCATTACCTGCAAAAGAATATTGTAAATATCCTGATGGGCCTTTTCAATTTCATCCAGGAGGAGTACGGCATGGGGTGTCTTGCGAATTGATTCGGTGAGCAATCCTCCCTCTTCATATCCCACATAGCCGGGGGGAGATCCAATGAGACGACTTACCGCGTGGCGTTCCTGATATTCGGACATGTCGAATCGAATGAGTTCAATTCCTAACTCCTGCGCCAGGGATCGGGCAAGTTCGGTTTTTCCTACCCCGGTGGGCCCGACAAACAGAAAATTTGCAACCGGTTTGGTTCCCTTACGAAAACCGGCCCTTGCCCTCTTTACCGATTCCACCACTCCAGCAACGGCCTGATCCTGACCAAAGACTTTCTTAAGCAACCTGTTTTCCAGGGTTTTTAAATGTTCTTTTTCAGAAACCGTCACGGTTTTTTCAGGTATCTTCGCAATATTCGAGATGATTTTTTCAATTAGCTCAAGTTGAATGACCGGAACTGTGACATCAGAATCGACCTTCGATTCTGTATCTGGTTCTGTATCTGGTTCTGTAGCTGGTTCTTTGTTTGGTTGTTCAGAAGGCTCATGGGTTTCAGACTTGTTTTTGAAATGGAGCAAATGAGTTAAAGCACCTGCCTCGTCGATAACATCAATGGCCTTATCGGGTAAATACCTTTCATTGATAAACTGGGCAGACAGAGTTACTGCGCCGTGCAAGGCCTCATCGGAGTATTGAACCCCATGAAATTCTTCGTACTTTGGTCTGAGTCCCTTAAGAATTTCAATGGCTTCATCTTCACTGGGTTCATGAATATCTATAGCCTGGAAACGTCGGGCCAGGGCATGATCTTTTTCAATAAATCGGCGGTATTCTTCCCGGGTAGTGGCTCCTATAATCCGGACCTTACCCGAAGCCAGGGCGGGTTTGAGAAGATTACCAGCGTCCATGGCCCCTCCTCCCGAGGCACCGGTCCCAACGAGCATATGAAGCTCATCAATAAACAAAATAATGTTCTTTTTCTTTTCCAGGCTTTTCAGCACTTTTTTAATACGCTCTTCAAAGTCTCCCCGATAGCGGGTACCCGCCACAAGAGCTCCAAGATCAAGAGACCAGAGTTCGTACCCCTTAATTAAGTCCGGAACCTTGTTATGGGCAATAGCTTGGGCAAGACCTTCGGTTATGGCAGTTTTCCCCACTCCCGGGGGCCCAACATGCACTGGATTGTTCTTGAGCCTGCGACACAGAACCTGCATGGTTCTTTCAAGAATGTCGCTTCGTCCTATCAACGGTTCAAGTTCACCCTGCTCTGCCTTATGTACGAGGTTGGTTGCGTATTTTTCCAGATACGAGCCCGATCTTGCACCCTTGGGACCGGGGGTTTCATTATCATCATCATCCTGAACAGCCTCCGACTGATTCCCGTCGATGGGTTCATCATCGACCTCTCCCCCCCTTGAGGTCATTTCCTCAAGACTCCGCCCGAGAACGTGGGAAATAATTTCCAGTAAATCGAGCCGTTGAATTCCCTGGGAGCGAAGGACTTGGGCACAATAGGATTCGTTTTCTTCAAACAGGGATATTAATACATCCCCTGTTTCGATGGTTTCT
>SKVS01000166.1 GCA_007129335.1 Spirochaetaceae bacterium | reverse complement strand
CCTCTGCCAAATCAAGGGCTTTTTGTATTTCTTCAATAGCTCTGGAAACCTGGAGCTCGCCCTCTTTAGAACCATGAAGAAGGGCCTGGATCCGGTGTTCCCATTGAAGGGTTAAGTCTTTGTTCACCAATGCGGCCTGGGCCCTTCCTTTCTCCAGGGTTTGCCAAACAAGCTTCTTCTGACCTGTCAGGGCGTATAACTCAGCTAATGAATAGTACACCAGAGCAATTCCTACCGAAATATGATTCTGTTCTGCCATTGTCAGGGCTTTACTAATGAACGTAATGGCCTGATCAAAATTTCCCATATAGGTATAGGCTGCCCCCATTATGTTATAACTGAATAGCTCCAGGGCAAGATTCTTTTGCTCCTTTGCCATGTCCCGACAGAGCTTTCCTTCTTCCAGGGTTTTTTGGGGATCGTATACCATAGAGTAAATGGAAGCGGTATAGAACTGTACATAGAGCTTGAACATTTCGTTCTGGGTTTGGCTGAACTGTTCTTTCAGCCGTTCAACAAGGGATAGGGCCTGGGTTTTATGTCCCAGGTAGCCATGGCTTTGGGCGAGTATGCCAAGGGAATATATCTGTTCCAGCTGTTCTTCCTGGGGCAGGAGTTCCAGTCCCTTAGATATGTAGTCTATTGCCTGGGTAAAATTACCTATGAAACAATGTGCCCTTCCTATGGCACAATAGGGCACTGCCAGTAATTCGGAGAGTCCTGCCTCCTGGGCTACGGGTATAACCTTGTTATAGTATTCCATTGCCTTTATTTGGTTTCCAAAGAAAAAGTAGTTCTTGGCTAAATGGTAATACCCCTTTGCTATAGATGGGGTATTCCCCATTTGACTACCCAGGGTAAGTACGTCTTCCAGCAGGGCGATATTTTTTTCATACTCTCCCAGCTGAAAGTATAACTGCACAATTTCGAATGACAGATTCAGGCGGGTGGTATTTGCGCCGGAACTGGGTTTTGCATGATTCTTTAAAATATCCAGAGCACGGAGGTAGTAAGTAAGGGCTGTGCTGAATGAATAGGATTCCAGGGCTTTTTTTCCGGCCTGGTTACAATAGGTATAGGCCTTGGTCCGCATGTCTGCCCGAAAATAATGCTCCGCCAGCCGATAAATTCGGTCTTTCCCATCGTATTTCTTTTCAATGACCATCCCGGCAATGGCGTGAAGCTCTTTCTGCCGAGCAGTGTCGTAAGTTGACAGAAATAACCTGATAAATTCTTCATGGACAAACCGGTACCTGATCCCACCGGTTTCGGTAATGGTTGTTTCAAGGATTTCATTGCGCTGAGCGCTGTTCAAACAATCGATGACCTGCTCGGGCTCTCTGGTCTGATCGATGTGCCTGGCCATGGGATAGACCAGAGAGAAGGTAAACTCCCTTCCTAATATGGCTGCCAGTCCCAGAATCTCAACCTGTTCGGGGGTGAGAGACTCTACCCGACCCTGAATTTTTTCCAAAGGGTTCCCGGCAAAGCTGTACTTCTGCAGTGCTCCCAGGTCAGCCAGCCACTGTCCTGCCTTGTTTTGAATGATTTGGGTTTCTACTAATCCCCGAATATTCTCAACAACGAGGAAGGGATTCCCCTGGCTGGCTTCGTTCACCCTCTTGGTAACTTCCCCCAGGCCTGCTTCAAAGGTTCCAAAAATCTCGCTGATTACATCTTGAACCTGGTCGAAATCCAGGGGTCTCACATCGATAATTGACATTCGTCCTGGACTAATGTTCTTCCGAAGGGTCTGAACAATGGGAAGCTCCTCCCCTTCTGCCTTTCCTTGGATGTCATGAAGATCCCTCAGTCCAAGAAAAAAATGGATAGGATGATCCGAAATATGGGTACTCAACCGGGAGAAAACCTGGAAACTGCCACTGTCCCAGTTTTGAACATCATCCAAGGCAAAGACAAGAGGTTTAACCTCAGAGGCAACGAGGAAAAACTGTACCAAAGTGTCGAGAAAATGGGCATTTTGATCCTGTACTGGAGTCGATGTAAGCATGTCTCCCAGACCGGGCAAAAGATCCGTTATACTATGGCCCTGGGCACCCAGGCGGGAATCGAACAAGCGATGGGCCTGTTCCTGGGGATTCCTGGGCAGGCTGGATAGATAATGGAGAATTTTCTTACCTGCTTTCTCGAATGCCCCGTAGGGTTGGTGAACTTCCGATGAAAAAGATTCTACATGAACCGTGGCAAAGCCCATGGTTTCTCCGATTTTTTGCGCCTGTTCCAGCAACCGGGTCTTCCCTAGTCCTGGTTTGCTGGTAAATACCGTTACGCTCCCCCGGTGATTCTCGGATAGACGGTTATGGATTGATTGGATTTCATCTTTTCTCCCCACAAGCCGGGTTCTATAGGTAAGGTTCTTTAAACGGTCTTTCTTTCCCAGATCCATGGAAAACGTCATGGCCTGCTGGGAGTCCAGAGAGAGAACTCTGGCAAGGTCTTCAGCCAGTCCGTATGCGGTTTGATACCGTTCCTCCGGATCTTTACGCATGAGTTTCTCGATAATGTCGGAAACTATGGGGGGCAAATTCTTCACCAGGGCAGCAGGGGTCTCGGGAATTTTTGCTATATGCTGATGAATCAGTTCATCCCCCATATCGGACCAATAGGGTTGGATTCCTGTGAGCAACTGATAACCCACAATGCCAAGGGAATACAGATCGGTTCGGTGATCAATCGGTCGTTTCAGAATACCGGTCATCTCCGGAGACAGGTACGCCAAAGTTGGATCCTTATTTTCCTTATGACTGGTTAGGATTTTCGGCATTCCGGTTAAAATGCGGGTTGCTCCGTCGACAATTTTACCCTGACCGGTGGCTGCGTCAATAAGGAGGTTAGTGGGTTTGATTAATCCATGGATAATGCCATTGCTATGAAGTTGGTCCAATGCAAGAGCAAAACCATGGAGCAGTTTCAGGACACCAAAAAGATCAATATTCTGTTCCTTGAGGTATCTTTCCACGGGGATCCCCTGGAAATAAGGCATGCTAACCAGCAAACCATCTGGCAAAAATTCCAGGGTCTGCCATAGTCCAAGCCATTGACTATCGAGGGTTTGGAAAATCTGAACTTCCTTAAAAAATCGAACCCCAAGCTCACTTTCCCGGGAAATTGAAGGGGTGTACAGTTTTACAATGCGTTTGTTACCGTTGTTCTGCTGGCCCAAATACACAGTACCGTGGGGTCCGGAGCCCAGCTCTTCATCAATAGTCCAATTACCCAGGGTTCCTTGCTTCACGTATCTCCCTCCCTTTTTCCATGTGTAATGATTGGAATGACCAGTATATACCAAGGAACTGCAGTGAGTGAACATTTTCCGGATAATTCTGAGTAAGGTTGGAAATTACTTATTGAGTCCTGGGAGAAGTGGTAGTAGCATGGAGGTATGAATACCCAAGAACAATATATTATGGCTTTCGATGCCGGTACAACCAGCTGCAGGGCAATCTTATTTGATCACCACGGATCCGTTGCGGGTAGTGCACAGCAGGAATTTCCCCAGATCTACCCCCAACCCGGATGGGTCGAACACGATCCCATGGAAATCTGGGCCTG
>SKVS01000003.1 GCA_007129335.1 Spirochaetaceae bacterium | reverse complement strand
GCTCAATCGGAAGATCGGTTTTTCCAATTTCTCCGAACAGTTCAGGGCCCTTTTGAGTTTCGAATACATGAAGAATTGAATGATTTGAAGAATTTTTTTCCAACAATTCAGGAAAGGCGGTATATTTCCCTTATGGTAAGCAAGGAGTTTGGGCTTACCGGTTATGCTGAAATAATACTATTCGGAGAGCCTCTTCGGAAAGTTTTTACACTCTTTCTTGAAAAGACAGAGAATAATTGGATTATAACTGATATGATGATTGAAAACTATGGAGCTAATGGCTAGGTATGGCACACGAAGTTAAAAGAATTGAAAAAGAATTTATTTTCAAGACCCTCATGGATGACGAAGCACCTGTGTCCATACATATCAAAGACAGGCGATATCATGGCCGGTTTACCTTGCAGCCGGGTAAGCGGGTTTCTCTTCTCATTAATTCTGACACACCTATGGCAACCGCTCCTAAGCGGGTTATTCTGTTTTTTCGTTTCAGAGGAACATCCATGACAAGCCAATGCGTGGTTCATTCATATCACGAAGGTCTGCTCCAGCTGGAAATGCCTGACCGGGTGTATCGGGACCTCAGCAGAAGTTTTGAAAGGGTATTACCTGCAGGACCAATGAATGTTTCTATTGTACTCGATGGACAATCGTATAAGCTTGATTTCCCCAGTTCCCAGTCCTATTACGAACCAGCCACAACCCCTGATCTGGATAAAAAGTTTAATCCAGAAAAAATTGCTCAGCTCATACAGGGATTTCGCGACAAAGCAAGAGAAATGGGTTCTGAGAATAAAATTATCATGTTCAGGGAGCGCAAGCAGGAAACAGTCATTGAAAAACTCATTTCGGTCAGTGGAAAAGCCTTACTCGTGCCATTCGATGACCTGCGATCATTTACCGAATCCTTTCCCCGTCAGCGAAGTCACCTCATAACTAACGATGACCTTATCCGCCTATTCCGGGAGATGGGGATGGATCCCATGACCGGAGTGAATACCATCCGGGCCTATATGGAAAGACGGCGGCATCAAAAAATTTGGCAGGAATTATATTGTCCGGTTCTCTATCGGGAATATGTGGTGGGATACATACTCCTGGTCCGGGGGGATGTACACACCGGTCCTCTGACCCCTGAAATGCTCGAGTTTATTGTCCAATTCTCCCGCCTTTTGTCCTATTCCCTGAAGCAAAACGGATATTTCAAGGAAATTCCAGTACAGGAAGAATTTAACAAGTCTGAACTCTTGGATATTTCCGGTTCAGGCATGCTGTTCTCCTATCCCCTGGATGGTCCGGAACTCAATCTCTATATGGATATTGATGTGAAAATCCATACCGATGAGAAAATCATACCGGTTAATGGCAGAATCATGAGGATTTACCGGGATTCTCAGAATGTTTACCTTGGATTACAATTTATGGAATTAACATCAGAAGACCATAGTTACCTTCTTTCATACATTTACGGTAGCGATTATGATGGAAAAATTGAAGTTTACGAGGAAGAGGTTCATAACGAAGGGTAATGAATACTCCCGTAGGTGAATTTCTAAATCAGAGGTACTTAGAAGGGTAAGAGATAACGATGCAATTCTCATGAATTGAGAATTACTGATACCAGAGGCTTTCATGATTCATCTTTTTTTGGAGATTCCCTATATTCATCAACTGGATAAATTGCCTGATTCTGAAATTCAGGTGTTTTTTTCTGAATTAGAAAAGGCTGTTGAAGGCCGAGCCCAGGAAATCCGCAAGGTAAATGGGCGAACCTGGGTTTTTTTCTTTCCCCACATGAAAACTGCCCATACCCTGGTGGCTCTTCAGGGATTAACCGGTGTATGGCATACCCTGAAAAAGTGGGAAGATAAAATTCTTGTTTATCATGGTTTGGTTGTGGCTACCGATCAGTTCGATGATGCTAAAGTCCAAAACGATAAGTTAAAACTCCTCATTCCCCGGCAGAACAAATTTTGGGCAGATGGGGTATCCATTGGTTTTTTTAAGAACACCTTTGAAACCTCGCCCTGGGATGGGGGGCTGTGGGAATTCATCCCGGAAGGGAAAAGTCTTACAAACAACCTTCAAAATGATACATTACAAAATCTTCCCGATGAACTGGAGAAATGGATCAAAGATCCCGGGTATTCAGTTCTCTGGGGGCTAAGCGGTCAGGGAGAGCAAACCAGAGGTGTCTATACTGCAATGCTGAAGCAGGTATACGATAATCCTGCAGGAAATGTTCTACTCCTTGCAGGAAAAAAAAGTGACGAACATCCCTTTCAGCCCCTGCTCCGCGGGGTAAGAATGTGGCTGGAAACCCATAATTCGGGGAGTTCTACCGGCTATTCCCTGATTGAGACCCTGGGGAATTTTCTTTCAATTCGACCGGGTAAGCATCAGACTATTCCCCTGGAGCCGGAAAATCTGTATAAAAACCTGGTTCAAGCCTTTCTCGGGGATTTTCCCCAAATCGTGAATGACAATCGTCCTATTATCATTATTGACAGCCTGAATTATTTCTCAGCCGACCTGGTGAAAGTGCTTGCAGCATTTTTCTCCCTTATTTCAGAACAGGTGCCTGGTCTAACCATCATTCTTACCAGCTCGGAAATAGAGGAAATTCGTAAGCTCTGTACATGTTTACCGAACTATTCCTGCAAGCTCATGAATGTCGAAGCTCAGTTGCCCGGACTGACGGAGAAATATTATCAGCTCGATGATTCAAGTCGCTTGCTCATTGAGTTGTGTATTGCCTTCGATGGCTTGGTTCCCCTGGATTATCTTGCAATCAGTGCTGAAAGGCTATCGATAAACAGACTCCTTGTACCCCAGATTCTTGAAGACCTTGAAATGCAAGGTTTTGTTTTTTTCAGGGATTTCGGCTTCAGCCCTCTGGACCGGTTTCCCCGGGTCGCTGTTCACGAAGCCGCGTGCAGGTCAGTACAGGAACTCTGGTACAAAAATGAAATCATGCTCACAAGCCCCCTCTTGCAGCTGGTATTTGCCTGGACCAGTGACTGGCCCCTTCTTCTGCACATGCTTTATTTCCTTTCTCTATCGTCCCATACCGTCCTTTTGGGGAGCCTGAGCCGGGTTCTTGACCTCAGGGCCAAACGGGATAAGGAAAGACCGGCATTGTTTGAATCTATTTCCCGTTTGTTCAAAGCCGAACAAGCCTTATTAAACGGAAATTGGGACGAAGCTGAGCGGGGGGTATTTGCTTTGGAAAAAATACCCCAGTTGGATCAGAAAGATAAAAACAAACTGGAAGGATTTCGCAAACTCCTGGCGTCCCGGCTTTCCTTTGCCCTTGGTAAACTGGATTCAGCAGTGCAAGAGGTAAAAGCGGCACTTTTACTTTTCCAGCAGGAATCAGATGACTTTGGTCAGTACCTGGGAATGGTTGTTTACGGTGAAACCATGCTTGCCAAGAACAAGCTTCAGGATGCCAAGGAGTACTTTCAAATTGCTATTCGGCAGGCCGAAGATTTGAATTACCAATGGCTTATTTCTTTGTCCAGGATCTATGAAATAAAGGCGAACTTTGCCCAGGGTTACCACAGCAGAACCT
>SKVS01000135.1 GCA_007129335.1 Spirochaetaceae bacterium | reverse complement strand
TCGGGCCGGAACAATCTCTTAAGTTCGTGAACCGCACTGGACTTAATTTCATCGTGGCTCAACTCGTTGCCCAGAGGCTGAAAACCCAGGGCTGCATCCCGGGTAATTTCCCTTGCTCCGGCATTACTGGTCATAATCAGTACGGTATTCCGGAAACTCACCTTATGGCCTAAATTATCCTGGAGCTCCCCTTCTTCAAGAACCTGGAGAAGAATGTTGAACACATCGGGGTGGGCTTTTTCAATTTCATCGAAAAGAACCACCGAATAGGGCTTGCGCCGGATTTTCTCGGTCAACAGACCACCCTCTTCGTAACCTACATACCCTGGAGGAGATCCTACCAACCGGCTTACATTATGTTTTTCCATAAAATCAGACATGTCTATACGAACCAGGGAGTCTGAGTTTCCAAAGAGGAATTCCGCGAGGGTCTTGGCAAGCAGGGTTTTTCCTACCCCAGTCGGTCCCAGGAAAATGAAGGACCCCATAGGTCTATTCGGGCTGGAGAGGCCGGTTCTGCTGCGGCGGATTGCCGAGGCTATAACCTCTATAGCTTCTTCCTGGGCTATGACCTTTTTACTCAGCTCCTGGGAAACGCTCAAGAGCTTTTCGCTCTCGGTTTGGGCAATTCGGGTCATAGGAATACCCGTAATATCGCTGATTACTACTTGGATATCTTCGGCATCAACGGTGGTTTGAGCCGTTTTTAAGGTTACCTTCCAGGCATTCTTTACCTCTTCCACCCGGTTGCGCAATTGGCGAACCTCGTCCCGTACCGCCGCAGCCCGTTCGTAGTTCTGGCTGTTCACCAGAGCTACTTTTTCATTATTCAGCCGGTCAATTTCCCGCTCTATTTCCTGTACCTCCGTTGGTCTTACGGAGTTCTTAATTCTTTTTCGGGCACCCGCCTCATCAATGAGGTCAATAGCCTTGTCTGGAAGAAACCGGTCGGCGATATACCGGTAAGACAAAAGAGCGGCAACCTCGATACTCCCGGGGGTGTAGCTAACATTATGGTGAGCTTCGTACCGCTCCTTGATTCCCTTGAGTATTTCCATGGTTTCATCTACCGAGGGTTCGTTAACCATGACCGTTTGGAACCTTCGTTCCAGGGCAGCATCCCGTTCAACGTATTTTTTGTATTCATTCAGGGTTGTTGCTCCAATACATTGGATTTCCCCCCTGCTCAGGGCTGGTTTCAGCATGTTGGATGCATCAATTGCGCCTTCTGCGCCTCCCGCCCCAATAATGGTATGCAGTTCGTCAATAAACAGAATAACATTCCCTGCGGCAAGAATTTCTTTCATGACCCGTTTGAGCCGCTCCTCGAATTCTCCCCGATACTTTGTACCGGCAATGACCGATGCCAAATCCAGGGTGAGGACTCGCTTGTCCATAAGCACTTCAGGAGCAACCCCATCGACGATTCGCTGGGCCAGGCCCTCGACTATTGCGGTTTTCCCTACTCCCGGCTCGCCAATGAGTACGGGGTTATTCTTTGTTCTTCTGGCCAGGATCTGAATGACCCTTTCAATTTCTTTCGTTCTTCCAACCACCGGATCGAGATCCCCATTCTTGGCCATGACCGTAAGGTCCCGGCTGAATTCATCCAGGGTTGGGGTAGATTTTTTTCCAACGGGGGTAGCTGTACCTGTACCCCGCCGGGAACCGGTGGGTCTTCCGGTATTTTCACTTGCTGCGCTGGACTGCTCTGAATGCCCTCGGTAGGAAGAACCGCTGAGCTGAACGATTATGTCCCGCAGGGTATCGACGGTTACCCCAATTTCCTGGAGGTATCGGTTCGTTTCACTGGAGAGTTCTTTAGAACAGGCGAGCAGAAGGTGTTCGGTACCAATAAATTCGTGACCCAGGGACTTTGCCTCTTCGCTGGACTCTTCCAGAACCCGGTGCAGCCGGGGGGAGTATTTTACGTCCCCAAAACCAAAGCCCACCCGCTTACGGGGAATAGAACGTTCCAGCTCTATGAGCATTTTGTTGGGATCTGCAGAAGCTTTCACAAGAGCCTTGAAACCAATGCCGCTGGCCTCTTTGAGCAATGCCAGCATAAGGTGTTCGGGCAGCAGGAGATCCGAATGAAACCGCTTCGCTTCATCCTGAGCCAATATGGTAATGAGCTTTTGCGCCCGTTGGGTTAATCCTCGAAACATTTTACATACCTCCAGCGTAGATCTGGCGTATTATTTCCGACCTAGCTTCGTCTAATATCGTCATTTTTTCAGTCTTTGGCGACCCTTTTTCTCCATCATTCTGTTCCAGCAACCACTGGGAAAGATGGTTTTCCCCTAATCGAAAGATCAGCCCCCCAAATTCTCTGGGAAAATCGGGCAACACTTCCATTCCCCAGGCCATCCGCGACCTGGACCAGAGGGTCAAGGCCTCATTCCAACCCATTAACCGATGGTGTACCAGATTCCCCCAGCCTCTCCACGATTGGTCGTCAAATTCCAGAGGATCGGTATCCCGTAATCTTTCCCTCGCCTGACGTTCCAAATGGGCTATTTCCGAAACTCCTTCGGTAAACAGATCGAGAAAATCGTGCTCTGTTTGACCCAGGCAGCCAAATCCCCGAAGCAAAAAGAGGTGAGAAGGAGAGTAATCCAGCCCATCCCGGGCCAGGGGTTCCAGGGGATAATTCTGAACCATGGTAGGAATAGCGTCTTCCCGAAACAATCCGGGTAAATGGAGAATGACCCGGGCTTCCATTCCCGGCCCGGCCAAGGCAACCCGGCTGGTCAAATAACCCATTTCAACCGATGCAGCGAACCCCTGGGAAACCTCCATAACCTGTTCCCAGGAACGGGCATACTCCAAGGCACCGGCCAAATCCAACCCGGTTCCGATACCCAGGAACTCAAGATGATCCAAATGATTGACCCTGAGCACCCTGTTCTGGCCTGCGTCTATGTACCAATGCTGGTGGTCCTTCAGGAAATCCGCACAGTAGTACCGTTCCAGAAACATTCCCTGTACGGTCCCATCATCCCTGGGACTTGCCTGGGCAATGGCATACCCCTGGGAACTGATCGATTGGATAATCAGCTCGACCGATGACAGGATTTCCCTGGCTTGAACCGAGTTTTGGGAAGAAGGAAAGGGGAGCTTGCGAAAATTTCTGTACAAAACAACCTGGGACAAGACTACAACATCATGATCCTCACCGGAGACCGGCAGAATTGACCAACCATCAACCGAAGGAAGGCGAATATCCGAAATCTTATTCATCTCCTGTCTCCTCATGGAATTCCCCGGATATTTCCTGGTCAAGATCCCGCAGCCGGGCTGCCTCTTCGTAGTCTTCCTGCTCCAGAGCCCGGTGAATTTGTTCACCCCGGATGTGCTGCTTATGAATAATGGCCCGAAGAAGCTGAAGGGGCTCGGGAATTCTTCCCGGGTGGTACACACCCTCAGGATCTTTTTTCAACATGGTCAACAGTTCACGGGAAAAGGTGGCGTAGCATTCGCTGCAGCCCACCGAACCGGTAATGCGTATGTCCAAAAGAGTCTGACCGCACAAGGGGCATTCCTTATCGTGCTCTTCATCATCGATCTGGGGAAAATAAAAATCCCCTATGTTCATGGGTAGTCCTGTATCATCGGGTCCGATTCCCCACAGCAGGGCACAATCATCACACAGCTCAACCTCCCGGGTTGTTCTGCCGTGCCTGACCGTAAGAATTCGAATTGTTCCTGCTTTACCGCAGGCAGTGCAAACAGTTTTTTTCTTCAATGGTTTGCGTTCTCCTCATGGTTATGTTGGGAAGGATCAACCCGGGCCGAACCGTCTCAGTCCCGGCGAAAGAGAACCCCGGGACGAATCCGGGCAGCCTTTAACGCGGGTATTAGACTGGAAATGACACTTATCAACCCCGCAGCCCCCCCAAGAACAAGAATCTGAGCAGGAAGAACCACCACAGGAATTCTTTCCAGGTAGAACTCCGGATTGATGATTTGCACATGACTGGCTGAAGGGGCAAAGAGATTCAACAAGGTTTCTATGCCCAGGATAATTTCATTAATAAAGATAACACAGATTGTCCCCATACCCAATCCCAGCACAATACCGGCGGTTCCGGAAATACCCGCAATGACAAGAACTATTTGACCAATGGTTACCGGATGGGCTCCCAGGGACTGAAGAATTGCAAACTCCTGCTGACGCTCGGTTACCAGGCTTATCATGGTAGATGCAATATTTACCCCTGCTACCAGAAGGATAATGACCATAATAAAAACCAGCATATTCTTAGTTCCCAGGAAATTCATATATTGGGCTTGTTCCAACTCAAACCAGGTAAGAACCCGCCAATCAGAAGACAGGCGTGCCCGGATTTCCCCCAGAATTTTCCGTCCCTCCTGAAAATCCCGGGTAATAAGGGGGTTTTCCAGAATGAAGGGATCATCGAGTTTAACCACTATACTCTGGTTTCCACTTTCCCCAGGCAGGAGGGAGCGGCTGCGGTCCAAAGGGATAAACGCCCATAACCGGTCCAGGTCCCGATACCCACTGGACACTATGCCTGTAACCCGGAATCGGGTAACCCGGGGCAAAAGCCCCCCCGCAGCCCCCCTGCGAACCGTCAAAATCCGCAGCTCATCTCCTACCATAACCCCCAGTTGCTCCGAAAGTCCCAGACCAAGAACCAGGGAATCCTGCCCGGTAAGGTCGAAGTCTCCAGAATCGACCCGGAGGTACTGTCGAATACCCGGATCGGCAGAATACCAGTCAGAGGGAACTCCCCGGATTTGAACGCCCGAATTTCCCCGATCCGAACGAATGAGTCCTATTCCCTGGTGTTCAATACTGATATTCCGTATGCCTTCAATATGCCCTTCCAGTTGGGAAACGGCAAAATCGATTGCCTCATAATCTAAAGACCTTCGGGTCTGAATTCGAATATGACCGGTTCCGGTTTCCAGAAAACGGGCGGTTATTCCCTGGATCATTCCCTCGGATACATGGAGCACCACGGTAAGGGGTACCAGACTCAGGGCGAGACCTATTATTCCCCCCCGCAGGCGACGCCAGGTACCCTTTCTCCGTCCTCCGCCGCCCAGGGCCAGCCGGAGAGCTGTCCGGAAAACCATCAGACTTTCTCCGGAAAGGCAGACGAATCAGCCCCATTGGGGCCAAAAATCCATTCTACCCTGCCCCGAGTAAGGTGAAGGTGTATGTCTCCATCCCGGGCAAGACGGTTGTTATGGGTTACCAGTACGAGGGTTTTACCCAGATCCCGGGAAAGTCCGAACAGGAGCTGCTCTACCTCTCTGCTGTGAAACTCATCCAGACTGCCGGTGGGCTCATCGGCCAACAAAACCCCAGGATCGTTCATGACTGCCCGGGCCACCGCAGCACGCTGCCTTTCTCCTCCCGAGAGTTCGGTGGGGTAGGCGTGCATCCGGTCTTTAATTCCGACCCGTTCTATGAGTTCCATTGCCCGCAGCTGGGCAGCATTCCGGTCAAGGCCCCCAAGAAGTCCGGGCATGAGGACGTTTTCCAGGGCGGTAAAATCTTTGAGGAGGTGATGAAATTGAAAAATAAACCCTATGGTTTTCATGCGATATTGGGACAGTTGAGCTTCGGATGAATGGGCAACATCTTTTCCTGCTACAACAATGGTTCCCTTGGTCGGTTTATCCATGCCCCCCAGAAGATGGAGCAGGGTGGATTTCCCCGAACCGCTTTCCCCGGTAATTACCACTATTGCACCACCGGGAATTTCCAGAGATACATTATGCAATACATCCAGGGACTCGGTTCCATTCTGATAGGATTTTGTAACTTCTTTCAGTACGATGGATCCCTCCATTATTCCTCCCTTAATACAGCAACAGGCAGTATGTCCTTTACCGACCGGGATGCGCCCCAGGCGGCAATAACTGCAGAAATACATCCGAACAACCCAATGAGAAATACCTCCAGATCGACCAGCTCAACGGGAATACTCGTCAGATGGAAGTACTGGGAAGCAAAAGCCTGGGTCCCTCCAAAAATCTGGTAAAAGAACCCCAGGATTTGGTTCAGGTAAAGGCTTATGATTAATCCACCCAGGGTTCCAAGAACAGAACCAATGAGTCCTATGAGCCATCCCTCGAGGATAAAAATTCCCTGGATCTGAGAGGGGGATGCTCCCAGGGCCTTGAACACCCCGATATCCCGGGTTTTATCGTGAATAACCCTGCGCAGACCCTGGTAAATATTGACCCCTACAACAAGAAAGATCAGACTCACAAGGAAGAGCATCATACCTTTTTCAACCCTGAGTGCACCGAAAATGGCCCGATTCAAGATTCTCCACGATACCAGCTCCCCCCTGCCGTCCAGCTCACGGTACAATCTTACCAGGGCATCCTGATCCCGGAACCGATCCACGAGCTTGATACCCACCGATGGGGGCGTACTGACCTCGAATGAACTTCGAATAGTATCCAGAGAAACAAGGCCCCAGTTCCGGTCGTAAGGATAATAACCGGTGGAGAATATTCCCGTAACCACCAGGTTTATTTCTGCAGGGTTTCGAAGATCCAATTCCGGACTGGCAATAGATACAAGGGATACCCGGTCCCCCACCCTGACACCCAGAAACCGGGCCAACTCCCGGCCCAACAGGATCGATTCTGGTTGGGAAAGATCAAATTTACCCTGGGTAATCCGGCGCATTTTCTGTCCCTGAACATCCTCAAGGGCAAAAGCAGGGTCCAGGGCCCGAAGCTGGAGGCCCTGCAAGTCTATGAAATTACCCTGAACAAGGGCCTGGGCATCGACAAAGGGCTCTGCGTGGCGAACGAAACCCAGTTGGGAAATCTGCCGGGCAATTGATGTCGCCTCCTCATCCCCGGGTGTCCATTGAATGTGGTAGGAATTCAGTTCGAGAATATCCTCGATGGTTCCTAACTGAAAGCCATTCATGACCCCTATAACCCCATTCAGTGCCATGACACCAACGGTTATTCCGACTATGCTCAGCAGACTGGTACTGAGTTTCTTTTCCTTTCGGCGGGATTTCAAATATCGTGCAGCGGTGAAAATCATCCACCACCGTATTCCAAGGGAAAAAAACTGTTTCATTGCCTTATGCTCCGGGGTGCAACAATCCGGGTACGGGTAACCTGGCCATTACGGATTTCTTCTTCCCGAACAGGCTGATTATCCGCATAATGAACCCTGAGAATTTCCCTCCCATCCTGATAGTACCGCTGAACCCTCTGATCACCATCGTATTCCGTACGCTGTTCCAACTGGCCATTCATGAATACTTCCTTTCCCGTGAGTTCCGAATCTTCGGAGTATTCCCAGAGGGTCCTTCGCTCCTGACCACCAGATCGGACCAGTTCTTCCACCAGAAGATCGCGGGTATACACATACTCGGTCTCGGACACAAGCAACTCCCCACGCACAACGGTTCGGGAGACTTCCTGTGCCTGTTCATTCCACCGAACAGTTTCCCGGGTTTCTGCCAACCCCCGAGATGCATTTGCCGGCGTGGTTATGACCTTCTGGGAAAGCACTCCATCCATATAGAAAAACTCCCGGGTTTCCCTTTTGGTATCGTTGGTGTACAGGAGAATTCTTTCAACAAGGCCTGTGTCGGAAAAGAACCGGAATTCCCTCTGGTCCCCCTGGGAAATCCGCTCTTCCCGAATGAGACCATTCCGCCACTGGTAAGAATGATGGGTGGTTTCTCCATCGGGATTTTGAACAGTCAAACCCTGTAACAAGCCAGTGGCTGTATACCGGAGAATAGTAACAACCGGATTACTCTTTTCCGAAGGGTATTCAAAAATCCTAACCGGGAGTCCAGCATCCCATAAGGTAAGCCGATATCCGGTAATACTCAGATCCTCAGAATCAGCGGAGAACTCTACCAAGAGGGTCTGGGAACTGCGGGTTAGATCAAACCTTGCAACATGGGTTCCCTGCCCAGCCAAAACCTCTTGCTGTTCTGAAAGTCTTTGTGCAAGGTTTTCCAGGGTGAATAGGCCGGACCGCCATTGGAGGGACACCTGTTCATCCTGGGTGAATCCCCCTGAGGAAGTCCAGACCGTCGGCGGTCCAAGATTAACCCTTGGCATAACAAGGGTATCTAAGCCCCCGGCCGTCTGGGCAAGAATGAAGGGGGGGGTGGTAAGAGCAATAAAAATGGTTCCCATCAGGATACTAAATAAACGTTTTTTGATCACCCTGGCACACCCTGTCCTTTCTTGGGATAACTGGCTTGCATGGTCCAAAGAATTCGGCTTTACAAGATCCGCGATATCAGCTCCTGGGCAAACTCTCGGGGATCAAAGGGAGTTAAGTCCCCCATGCCCTCACCCGTTGCGAGGAAAAGAAAAGGAATATCCAACGCCCTGGCAACACTCACCGCAAGCCCTCCCCGGGCTGTTGAGTCATATTTTGTCAGAATAATGCCGTCTATTCCCAGAGCTTCATGAAATACCTGGGCTTGCTGTAAACCATTCTGACCGGTGGTTGCATCCAGAACCAGCAGTTTCTTGTACCGATGAGGTTCAACCCTGTTTGCCACGATCTTGTGGATTTTCTGGAGTTCCCGGACCAGGTTTGCCTTGTTGTGCAACCTTCCGGCGGTGTCGGCAATGACCAGGTGATCTCCCTTTGCCCTAGCACTTTCCAGTGCATCGAATAAAACAGCTCCCGGATCGGCACCAGCCCCCTGGGAAACTACCCGGAAACCAAGCCGCTGCCCATGGGTAATGAGTTGCTCAGTTGCCGCTGCCCGAAAGGTATCTCCTGCAGCCAAAACAATTTTATCGGTAATACCTTTGGCCCGATACCAGTGAGCGAGCTTCGCAATAGAGGTGGTCTTTCCCACACCATTCACTCCCAAAATGAGAAAACACCACAGCCCCTGATCGTCGGGGTTGATCTGGAGGGGCCGCAGAATTGAACTCACCAGCTCAACAAGGGCCTGTTTCAGATCCTCTTCAGAGTTCAGCTTATTCTTCCAGCCCAGCTCCCGTAATTCATCAAGGATATCCATGGTCATACGGGGTCCGAGATCTCCTTCCAGAAGGATTTCTTCCAGTTCCTCGTAAAAGGTCTCAGTGTCGATCCCAAGCTTGAATAAGGACTTAATTTTTGAACCAATATCCTGTTTCTTTTTTTGAAAAAACATTCTCACCTCTAACGGGTAACAGCGGTTTTCGCTGTCCTCATATAATTCCCTAATTCAAAAAGGGTATTTGTTATTGCAGTTCCGGCAAGTACCCAGGCTCCATTCCGCAAAAAATACAGGGTATTGGCCCTGTTTGTCATTTGAGGATCGGTGGAATTCCTGGCAACAGTAGCCGCTTCTTCGAAGAGGCCATTGAGAATCATAGGAACAGCCAGGCTGACCGAAGAGATTCCCAGCGCAAGGTAGAATCGATCCCGGGTTTCCCTTACTCTTCCCGACCAGTCTATCCTTTCGTCCAGGAGATGAACATTCAAGCCACTGCTCCGGTTTTGGGAATCCAGCACAATTCTGCGAGTATGATAACCCTCCCGTTGAAATTCCAGTACCGAGGCCCAGGGTGGTAATGCTGCGGAAACGGGGGTATATCCCAAAGGAATACCATCAGCCAGAACTTTGGAGGATCGGGGAACCGAATCCAGAACCACAAGGGGCTGGATACCTGGGCGAACAACAAAGTTCCATTCATTGGTTTCTCCGGAAACAAGCTGTCTCCGATCCACTATGAGGGGAGTATTACCCCTTTGGATAACTATATCAATAGGGCTTGTTGGGAAAGATTCAAGGATTACTTGACCCTGACCACGGACCAGACCATTAACCAGAATATCAAAGGTGGGAGGAAAGGTTCGAACAACCAGTTCACCCCGATCCTCCCTGCTAAACTCTTCGGCAAACCCCAGGGAAATTTCTCTTGCCCTGTCTCCTGCTTCGGAGAGAGGGGGAAAAAACGAACCCGACTGAATTATGGTCCTGCTGAACCGGGAATAGACCCCGTAGTCAACGGATACACGATCCGAGCCCAGGCTGCGAATTCGACCAAACATCAGGTAATGTACCTGTTGTTCAACCGCAACCCTCTCTAATTCCCGGAGGAATACCCCGAGGGAAAACTCTGAGGATCCAGGATCGTAGGCCTGACCGAGTATTTCCTCGGGAGAAAGGTACCACCGATGAAATGCCTCCGGGGGTTTCACCGGAGTTTCGGTTCTCTTTACCGTTACAGCAACCCGCCGGGGAACCTCTGGTAAATACCCACCTAATTCGGGATCCTCCCTGGCAGGCAAGAGAGATGAAACAGCCCTTTTGGCCAGTTCCCGGCGGTTACCCGTTGGGGTAAAGCTGGTATTCCGCAGGAATGCCTGAGCCTTTTGCCTCTGCTGCTCCCCGTAGGACTGCAGGAGTCTTCCAGACACCCTGTCAAGTGCCCTGCGGCCGAGAAACCTGCGTTCCTGTTCATCCAGGTATCGGTGAGGTATTTCTCCCACCTTGCTGACCAGCATGGAAGGAATGAGCCGGGAAAAATAGGAGAGAACCGGATCCTCGGTTTCTGGAACTGCAAAGGACAAATATCCCAAAACCGCACCCTGGGGACCGGGAAAGGCTGCAATTTCCTGTACAACCTGCTGCCTTATATCCGTGGACCATGCACCCTGCCACAGGAACAACAGGAAAAAGACCATGAGCCCTGGCATTCTTAACCGTATCATGACTGTTATACCCTAGAAACCTAATCCCGGAGCTCCGTTATCGAGAGCTCGAAAAAGTGCATTTGAAACCCGTTGGGGGAGAAAGGGTTTTACCACGTAGTCCCGGGCACCAATTTGCAAAGCCCGTTGAATAAGCCCCTCTTCACTGAGGGCGCTGCACATAACAACCCGGGCCTCGGGATCGTAAGCCAGGATCTTTCTCAATGCAGTTATTCCATCCATAACCGGCATAGTAATATCGAGCAAAACAAGGTTCGGCTCTAGAAGGACGTACTGCTTTACTCCTTCTTTTCCATTGGAAGCCTCTCCGGCAACAGTGAATCCACTGGTTTCCGCTATACCCCGCAACATTTTCCGCATGAAGGGCAAGTCATCAATAATGAGTACCGATTGTGTGGTTCCACCCTGGCTCCGGTTGCTTGTCATTATACACCCTGCTTTTTCGATTTCACTTCCCAGGCATACTTCAAATAGGCTTCAATGAAATCATCCAGATCACCATCCATGACCGCCCCGATATTTCCTGTCTCCCAGCGGGTTCGGGTGTCTTTAACCATGGTGTAAGGCTGAAAGACATAGGACCTGATTTGATTTCCCCAGGAAATATCCTTTTTTTCCACGCTGTTTTTTTCCCGTTCCTGATTCTGCTGCTCTTTATAATAATCAAATAATCGGGATTTGAGCATTTTCATTGCCGTATCCCGGTTCTTTATTTGGCTTCTCTCGGATTGGCACTGAACCACAATACCGGTTGGAAGGTGGGTAAACCGTACCGCCGAGTCAGTGGTGTTCACGTGCTGGCCACCTGCACCACTGGAGCGATAGGTATCGACCCGCAGATCTTCCGGCCTGATGTCAATAGTAATATCCTCATCGACCACCGGAGAAACATACACCGAGGTAAAGGAAGTATGGCGTCTTCCTCCCGAATCGAAGGGAGAAATTCTGACCAGCCGGTGAACCCCGGTTTCCCCTTTCAAATACCCATAGGCGTAATCTCCCATAACCTGAATGGTAGTGCTTTTTATTCCCCCCTCGGCTTCCTGCATATCCATGAGGGAGTACTTCATGCCGTGGTCTTCTATCCACCGGGTATACATTCGGTACAACATGCTCGCCCAATCGCAGGCTTCGGTCCCCCCTGCTCCGGCATGAATAGTAAGAAATGCATCGTCCGAATCGTGGGGATCGCTGAGAAGTTCAAGGATTCTCATTTTTTCAAATCTGGTCTGAATATCTTCAAGATGATCGCGGATTTCCTGTTCCATGTCCGGATCTCTTTCATCACAGGCCATGGCATACAGTTCCTGCAAGTCAGTAGACTCTTTCTTCAATTCCTCCCAGGGATCCAGGCGGTTCTTGTGCCGATTTATTTCCTGTAAGGTCTTTTCGGCTTTCTGCCTGTCATTCCAGAATTCCGGGTTCAGGGTTTTTGATTCAAGATTTTTCAGCTCTTCCCGTATTCTATCGGGGTCAAAGTCCCCTCCAGGTAGTTGTAATTAGCTCTGCAATCTCCTGGATTGGTGCTTGAAGATCCTCGATCATGCTCATTCCTCCGTATTTTGTTCAAAGAACCACGATAAGTATACCCTCGGACATGGGCTTACTCAAGGCAGTCAGAGAATTGTATAGAGATTGAATAGAGCTTGAATACAGATAAAGAGCTTTTCTGCGGTTCTCCGGTACAATTTGGTCTTTTTCATTTTGTTCTCCTTGGAAAAGACCGATAATACAGGATAGAATGAATGGAATGAAAACCCCGCTCAAAACCCTCTTGCTGATTCTCCTCATTTTTTTCCCCCTTTCAGCAGGGATTGCCCAACAGGGGATTGTACCATTTGTGAATAATCTCAGAATAGCCGTAAGAGATCCGGAGGTTCGCCTGACCTGGACAGATATTCCGGGTTTTGAAAACTCCTACGGGATCTATCGCCATACCACAGAAATTACCGGCGCTAATTTTCCCCAGGCTGTTCTCATAGATAGGGTTGGTACGGGGGTTGAACTGTACATCGATATTCCCCAGGAAATGGGTGATTACTTTTACGCAGTCATGGCTCTCGACCAGGCCAATAATCCTTTTCGCCTGTTCATACCCATGCGGAATGTGACCCTGGTTTCTGCAAGAATTACTAACCCACCCCCGATCGAAGAACCCCCTCCTGTTCCCCTGGCCGAAACCTTGGGCAGGCTCCAGGTAAATCCCCGCACCGACGGCAGGGCACTGGAAATTACCTTCACCACCGAAGGGGATAACCGGAGGATCAGTATTTACCGTTCGACCCAGCCGATTGT
>SKVS01000361.1 GCA_007129335.1 Spirochaetaceae bacterium | reverse complement strand
ATACTGGTGGATTTTATGCCGACTTGTACAACAGTCAGTTTGAACCGGAGGCTGCTGTATAAGTACCTAGGTACGCGATGGTGTGGGCTTTCTCCCCGCACCAAATCCCAAAATGAAACCCGTTAGAACCCCGACTCCATGGGCCGGTCCTCCAATGGAAGACAGGGGATTAGCAATGGTTGCCACAAGATTTACTATGAACAGTACAGCAAACCAATGAATCATTTTTCCCTTCAGAATTTCCATTTGGGGATTCAGCCCGGCGTACGCTCCAACTATACCAAAAACCGCAGCCGATGCACCGACCACCGGTCCGGACCATTGGATGAATACTGCAAAGGGAAGGGTTACCAGACTTCCTAACAGTCCACTGAGAACATACACCAATACTACAAACCGGCCACCTTGAGCTTCTTCCAGCTTCTTGCCGAAAAAGTACACCAAACCCATGTTCATAAACACATGGATTACCAGTTCATGAGCAAAGAATACTGAAACAAGGGTCCACGGCCTTGTCCAAACAACAGCCGGATCCATGAGCAACCAATCCCGTGCAAGGGGAAAGAAACGCAGGAAAAAGAATACCCCAATATTTACAAGAATTAAGCCAAGGGTAGTTCTATACTCACCAATTGTTTTCCTTGATTCGGTTGTACTCATGATTGTCCTCCAAATGAGGCAATTCTATCATAGAATTTGCACCTCCAATTCAGAAACAGGATGCAAAATGGCTCGCTCCTGGGAAAGCACCGTAAACCGTAACAGGAGAGCAGAAACCACAAGAACGGTAATGCCTTCCACCAGCAAAGGTACAGCCCATACTCCGGTAAGGCCAAGGTAGCGCGGCAGAACCAGTAAACCCATAATGGGCAAAACCAATGATCGAACTGCTGCAATAAATAATGAGGTACCGGCTTTTTCCAATGAGGTAAAAAATACCGTACCAATAATGCCCAGGGGCATAAACGGAACCGACCAGAGAATGATTCTGACAGCAGCCCTGGCAACTGCATAGGCCGCTGGATCAGATGGAATAAACAGGTGCATTACCGGTTCGAAGGAGAACCATGCTATAGTCATCAGGATTACTGCAGCAACAACATTCAGTCCAACTAATGCAACCAGGGTTTCTCTGACCCGATTATGCTTGCCTGCCCCATAGTTCTGGCTCAATATTGGCTGTGCACCCGTTGCTGTTCCCTGAAAAATTACCAGGGTTACCATCAGGATGTATTGAATCAATGCATAGGCAGCAACCCCATCGCTGCCTGATAGATTCATCAGTTGCCTGTTGAATAACAGGGTGGTTATCCCCAGAGCCAGACTGGTAAACAACTCAGATGAACCATTAGTAATAATACTCACAATACCCAGATCCCTGCCTACAGGGAATGCAAAGCAGAGACCATTTTTTCCACGCAGATTTTTGCTGCCAAAGTAGAAAAGGAAGATGCCTGCTCCAAAGCTTTGGGATAATCCAGAAGCCAGGGCTGCCCCGCCAATTCCCTGATCAAGAACAAATAGAAAAACATAGTCCAACACAATATTCAGCACAGCACTGGATATCATAATCAGGGTAGCAAAACTGGCTTTCCCATCGTTCCGAACAGCGAGATCAAGAATAAACATCAGAATGTAGGCAGCAGAAAATGGGGCCATTATTCCCAGGTATGTTCCTGCAGACTGATTCAATGATTCCGAACTGCCAAGCAACCCCAGAATGGGGTCCTTCATAATACCAAAAACCAGGGCTCCCATGATTCCCAGGCCAATTCCTGCCAGGGTAACCAGGCCAAGGGTCTTATTGGCTGCCTTGGTATTTCCTCGTCCGAGCTGAACTGCTATCCGCACACTTCCGCCGGTCCCGATCATGACAGCTAATCCTACAATCAGGGCAAGTACCGGATATAAAATATTAATTGCTGCTAATGCTTCAGCACCGAGCCTTCTGCCCACCATAATTCCGTCAACAATTTGGTATAAGGCCATGATCAGCATGCCTACAACAGCAGGCCCTGAGTTCTTTTTGAGCAAACTCCATATTGAATCATTGAGAAAATCGGTTTTCATGTTCACACCTTCCATAATTTCATCTACAATATACTGAAGAGTATGTACTCGTCAGTTTTTATATACTTTATAGTATTTATATACCTTACAGTATGTCAACTAGAATTTTCATCGAAAGGATTAAAAATGCAACCAAACACAAAAAAGCGATTAACCCGGGAAGAAGTCAAACAGCAAACCCGAAAAAACCTCCTGGAAGCAGCTATTACCGTTTTTGGCCAGAAGGGATTTCACGGCGCATCAATAGATGATATAGCAGAGGCCGCGGGTTACACGAAAGGTGCTGTATACACCCACTTCGCCAGTAAGGATGAGCTTTATTTAGCCTTATTAGATGAAAATCTGAAACAGGAAGACCTGGTCTGGACCCAGCTTCTTGAGGAAGGCAAGCTTGTCGGGGAATCCATTGAAGAAATTCAAAAAGAAGTATTGAACCAACTCAACACCCAGAAGAACTGGGGAATTCTTACTCTGGAGTTTTTTGTCTACGCCCTGCGCCATCCCCAGGTAAAGGAAAAACTCACCCAAAGAATCTACCAGGGCATTGCAAGCTATCGCCAATCGCTGGAAAAGCGCTATAATCACATGAAAAAACAACCACCTATGGATTTAGATGATTTAGCCAAAACCCTGATGGTCTTCGACAATTCCTTTGCTATATTGGGACTCCTTGATGAACCAGAGACTTTTATTTCCCTGTACCCCAAGGTAATGAGTACATTATTGGATTAGAGAAACGCGGGCTGCAAGAAAGGATGGGATTTTTTGAGTTTGTGATACTCCTTTTTGCTCATAAGTCCCTTATAATGAATAGGTATAAGGAGTATGCAGTGAGTAGCTCATGGTAAAAAAACGATCTATTCCATTCCGCCTCTACCTGCTGATCCCGGTTCTGTTCATGTTCATTGTTTCGTCTTTGATTTATATTGTTTTAGGTTCCCGGACGACAATGCGCACCATTCGAGCATCCCAGGAAACCCTTGCTGCCGAAATTTCTACCAGTTTAGAACTATCCATTGACCGATATTTCGGAACAATCCGGACCATTGCCGACATTAACAACGATCTGTTCTCTTCAGGAAGCCTGAACACCCTGGATAACCGCCAACTTGCCCAGGTATTTACCGCTCAAATTAAGAATGTACCCCTGTTAACCTTTGTGTCCTTCGGTCGAAATAACGGAGAATACATTGGTGCCATGCGCACCCTGGATACCAACGAACTGCGTATTGCTACTGCCCTGCATTCCGAGGGTGGCACCTTCAAAACCTTCGTTTCCAACCCCGATGGAACCCGGGGGGACCTGATTCCCGGAGAGCACCGTCTGTTCGATGCCACCCAAAGGCCGTGGTATCTCAGAGCTGTGCAGGCAGGAGAAATATCCTGGTACCCGGTGTATCGGTATGCAACCGACAATAAATTGGGAATAGGAATTAGCGCTCCGGTGTACGACTCCATGAATACCCTGCTGGGGGTATATACCGTGGATTTTTCCCTCCACCATTTATCGGAACTGCTTCGAACCCGGGAGCTGGGATCT
>SKVS01000339.1 GCA_007129335.1 Spirochaetaceae bacterium | reverse complement strand
GAAAACCTGATTCAGGAAGGATCTACGGGGTTCGGGGGTTTGTTCGATCATGGCGGGTAGAATATCAGCCACCGATTGGGCAAACTTGCTGTCTTCACAAACAAGGAGGGCAGAGGAATCCCCACCGTGTTCAGCTTCAATAAGGAGATCCAAAGCTACTCTTTGGGGATCTCCTGTTCCATCAGACCAGAGAATTGACTCGCTTGGCCCGGCTGGTAGACCCGGATCTATGAGGTCAGAAAGCAGACGTTTTGCTGCGGTTACGAAGTGACTTCCCGGTCCAATTACCTTGAGTACCTTGGGAATGGTCTGGGTACCATAAGCTAAAGCTGCAATACCGTGTGCTCCCCCAACCCGGTAGACCGTGGTAATGCCAATTTTCTGGGCGGCATACAGGCAGGCTGCATCGACTTCCCCTCCGGGTCCCGGAGGGGTAATTATGGCTATTTTTTGAACCCCGGCCAGTACCGCAGGAATGGCAAGCATGTACAGCATGGATGGAAAGGAACCCCGACCCCTGGGAATATAAAGGCCAACAGAATCAATAGGTGTAGCCCTTTCCCCAGCCCACACACCTGGACGAATTTCCTGCAAATCCACAGTCCGGGGAACCTGATGTTGGTGAAACCTTGTAATATTCTCTATTGCATAATCCAGGGCAGCCCGAACGGTTTTATCCAGGCTGGAAACTCCATGAGCGAATTCCTCGGGAGTAACCTGCAAGGGAAGATGATCGAAATCAGCCTTATCAAATTCTTTGCTGAATCTGCGCAGGGCTTGGTCTCCATGGCTTTTTACCTCATGGAGTATTTGCCGAACCGAATCGGCTACCTGGCTGATATCCGTTTCCGAACGGAAAAAAATTCGGTCTTTGTCTTTTTGATCCATGGTTGCCCATTGGTACATTGGTATAGTCAACGCTGCTTTCATGAGTACACCATACCATGAATGACATAGACGTTTCTACAAAGGGTTTATTCGGGCAGGGCAAACACCGGTCTCTCGCCAACTTTCATTGCCCTGCGTTTGGCCTGTTTATTCGGATGGGATTCTTGAATTACATTCAAAAATAAAGTACCCTATGAGGATCTACACTTAATGAAAGAAAACGAGGAGATTCCTATGGTAATAACACCTATGATCCGAAACAACATTTGCATGAATGCCCATCCGGTGGGATGCGAAAAAGAGGTTCACAGCCAAATTGATTATATAAAACAAAAAGGACCTATTACTCATGGCCCTACCAAGGTGCTTGTAATTGGTTCTTCAACTGGGTACGGTCTGGCAAGCAGAATTACTGCAGCTTATGGGAGCGGGGCAGCCACTATTGGTGTTGCTTTTGAACGGGAAGCAACAGAAAAACGCACAGCAACCATGGGATGGTATAATACCGTCGCCTTTGAACAACAGGCAAAAGCCGATGGTCTGTATGCAAAAAGTCTGAATGGCGATGCGTTCAGTCATGAAATAAAAAAACAGGTTGTTGAAACAATTCGGGAAGACCTGGGCCAGGTTGATCTGGTTGTTTACAGTCTTGCAAGCCCGGTACGCACCGATCCTGATACCGGAGAGTTATATAAATCGGTTCTTAAACCTCTGGGAAAACCCTTTAGTGCAAAATCCATCAATCCTGAAACCGGGGAAATTAAGGAATTCACCCTGGAGCCGGCAACGGAAGAAGAAATGAAAGCAACCATAAAGGTTATGGGTGGGGAAGACTGGGCTCTTTGGATCAAGGCTTTAAAAGATGGTAACGTTTTGGCTCCAGGAGCTACTACGGTGGCCTATTCGTACATTGGTCCTGATATAACCATGGATGTTTACCGGGCAGGTACCATAGGTAAGGCCAAGGAAGATTTGGAAAACTCCGCATCAGCCCTGAACCAGCTGCTTTCCCCTATAGGCGGACGAGCCTATGTATCGGTGAACAAGGCACTGGTGACCCGGGCTGCAGCTGTTATCCCGGTGGTTCCCCTGTATCTGGCCCTTTTGTACAAAATTATGAAGGCTAAAAATATACACGAAGATTGTATTCGCCAAATGCAGCGTCTTTTTGCCCAGAAACTCTATAGTAAAACTACCGAAACCGACGACAAAGGGCGGATTAGAATGGATGACTGGGAACTGCGGGATGATGTACAGGCCGAGGTTAATGCTTTGTGGCCAAAGGTAACCAGTGAAAACATTCATCAATTAGGGGACCTTGAAGGCTACCATCAGGAGTTTCTTGCAATTCATGGTTTCGGCCGCAGCGACGTAGATTATAACCAGGACATAGATCCAATTCGCTAAAGAATGTACTCAAGGGATAGTGCCAAAGACGAATATTTTGCCAAATGCGATAACACTGATAACTAATTTGGCACTATCTTGAGTTTCTGATACAGTCTGGAACATGATAATGGAAGCTTTTGTTCTGGGCTGCGGAGGCAGCATGCCCTTGCCCCACCGGCACCTTACAAGTGTGCTCGTTCGCAGGGAGGGGGAATCTTTTTTGTTCGATTGCGGTGAAGGAACCCAGGTATCCCTGCGACGATTGAATTTGCGGTGGAAAGGCATTAATGCCATTTTTATCAGCCACACCCATGCGGATCACATTACAGGTCTACCGGGCATGCTCATGCTCACAAGCCAGGTGGAACGTACCGAGCCATTGTATATCATTGGCCCTCCCAAACTGAAAGAATACGTGGAAACCTCTCGTCGCACTCTGGAAATGCATATTAACTACCCTATAATTGTACAGGAAATCCAGAACCCTTCAGTGCCCCAGGTGGTTTTCCAGGGAGATGGATATTCGGTTCGATCATTTCCCCTTTCTCACACAAGGGTCTGTGTCGGCTATGCCCTTATTGAAGATCCCAGGCCTGGCCTATTCCACCCCGATCGGGCTGAACAGGAAAAGGTTCCCCGGGGACCCCTATGGGGCCGTCTTCAGAAAGGTGAATCAGTTCAGCTTGATGATGGCCGGACAATCAGCCCATCTATGGTCATGGGGGATGCGAGGAAAGGACGGAAAATTTCCTTTGTAACCGATACCCTCCCATTGGAGTCTATACAAACAGAGATCCAAAACTCGGATCTTTTCTTCTGCGAGGGTATGTTCGATGATGAACATGTCCAGACCGCCCGGGAGAAAAAACACATGACCGCCCGGCAGGCTGCCAAGCTGACAGCCAGCGCTGGGGGCGTGAAGAAACTCGGCTTGCTGCATTTCAGCCCCCGGTATACCGACCGGGAACTTGCCCTTCTCCTGGAGCAAGCGCAGCAGGAGTTTGAAAATACATTTTTAACCAGGGATCGGTACACCTGTACCATACCCTACGAGGAGTAATACCATGGTGGAGTTGACCCAGGTCAGCAAACACTACGGGTCTGCCCGGGGGGTTGAGAGTATTAGTTTCTCTATTCAGCCCGGGAGTCTTGTAGGCCTGCTTGGACCCAATGGGGCCGGTAAAACAACAATTATGAAAATTATAACCGTCTATCATTATCCCAGTGCCGGGACGGTACGAATCGGTGGTTATGATCCGGTAGAACAAGGGATCCAAATTAAGAATATTATTGGCTATTTACCGGAAAACACTCCGGTGTACGGGGAAATGATTGTCTACG
>SKVS01000121.1 GCA_007129335.1 Spirochaetaceae bacterium | reverse complement strand
CTCATTCCGGCTTCGATTGCCTTTTTTACCAGGTTTTCCTTCGATACTTTCTCCAGTGCTTTTTCAATAACCTCGGTAACCCCATGCTGAGGAACTGCAAGAACCCCATCCACATCCCCCAGAATCAGGTCCCCGGGACTGACAAGAACCTTGTTGGAGAACTCAATAGGACAATTGAAGTCAATAACCCGACCGCGAATTCCCTGATCCTGGGCATAGGATCCCATGCTGAACATCGGAAAATTCATTTTCAGTACCTGCCTGGTATCCCGGGAGTATCCTTCCATAACCGCGCCCCGGGCCCCAAGGATTTTTGCCCGGGTTGTCATGAGCTCTCCCCAGCAGGCATAGCTCGGGCTTGATCCGGTGCAAATGTAGATTTCTCCGGGCTTCAGGGAATCCAGGGCCTCGAACATGATACCGAAGGGGTGTTGGTTCCCGTTGCCCTCCACCGTGCTTGCACAATCGGCCTCCAGTACGGGCATTGCCCTGCCTACCAATTTCATTTCTGGAGACAGGGGGCGGATGTGGGGGGGCAGGCATTGGTGTCTGAGTCCCATAGAATCCATGACATCGCCTACAACTGCAGTAAAAAGCTTTTCGGTGCATAGGGTAAATAATTGTTGATCTTTCATTGTCATTACATCTCCATGGGAATTGCATTGAGTTTTAGCAGCTCGCTATGAAGCTTCAGAAAAAAGCCGGTTGTATAGGTGGATTCTCCCAGGGGCACAAGTTTATGCTGTTCCCAACCGCCGCGTCCTGCTGGCTGTTCGCTTCCCATGATCCGACCATCATTGTCGATCCAGGTAAGCAGTTCATGGTAAGAGGCAAGAACGTTCGGGGTTAAGTAGTCTTCCAGCAGCCCCAGTCGGATACCCCGGGCAATTCCACCGGCTATCATCAACGATCCGCTAGTTTCCAGGTGGGAACGCTCGTCCTCGGGTATGATTCTCCACAACCCTGTGGAATGGCGAAGTCGGAGAAGACCCTCAACCAACTGCAGGTATATTTTCCGTACCTCATCCATTCCATCCATATCGTTGGGAAGGTGGGTTAGTACTTCTGCAAGGCTCTGGATGATCCATCCGTTACCCCTGGCCCAGTAATTCGCTGTCCGCTTTCCCTGGGGAATTTCTGCATCGTGAAAAAAGACTCCTGTTGAGGGATCCCGCAAGTATTGAGCATGTAAAAGGCATTGCCTGATGCTTTCGTCAGCAAGAGTTTTGTCACCAGAGTATTTATACATTAATGCTAAAGGGTATGCGGTATAATAGAGGGTATCCACCCACGCTGAATAGGAAAATCCTCCATGGACAATAATCCCATTCCCCCGGCGTACTGCTTTTTCCATGATATGGTTGCTCAAGGTTTGGACGTGGGTATCGAGAATGGGTTTCAAGGAGTCCGATGTTGGTTTTGGTGCATGGAAATAGGTTAATAAAGCAGGAATAATGTATCCCCAGTGACCGCAGTAGTCATACAGGTAAACCCCGGTATGCTTGTTTCCAGTCAAGAGGTAGCTTCCCAAATATTTCTGCTCGAATCGTATTGGTTCGTTCAAATGGGTTGTCATCCATAGGGAAATCCAGCTTTTCAGGGATTGCTCGGTACAAGTGTCAGGATTGTCCCTTGTTGTTTCCCGGTGGACTGCTCCCTCCATTACAATAATGTCTTCCCAGCCGGTATTAAGGGCTGAAGCTTCAATAGATTGTAACCGGTTGATAACCCGGTTCAAGGTGTTGTAGTTGTTTGTGTTCATGGAGAAAGAGTAATCTTGAACAGAGGGGGAATGACATGGACAAAGTAAGAAATTAGTTGTCTATTCGAAGGATTCAAAGGAGCTCTGGGAGTACGTACGTGGGGATATTCCCGTATGGCGTTTAAATACCTTGCTAAAAGAATATAAGTCGGGGTACCCCAGGTTTTGGGCTGTCTGAGTTATGGTTGTTCCCTTTCGTAATAAGAGTTTTGCTTTATTCATGCGAAGTTTGGTGAAAAACTGGATGGTACTCATTCCGGTTATGGTTCTGAATAAAGAATTTATTCCTGATTTTTCCATACAAAGAACCTGTTCCAGCTCAATCAAGGTAATGGTTTTTCCAATATGTTCGTCCATGTAGGCCAGGGCTTTATCAAATCTTTCGATGTCCAGAGGTGTAATTTCTTGGGAGTAAAAGCTCATTCCCTTGGCCTTGAAAAGTAAATGGAAAACCATGAGCAGCATAAGCCGTTGGTCTTCCGGAGTAAAAGAACCGGTCCGTTGTAATTGTAAGCCCTGGAATAAGTGAAACTCAAGCTTCTGGTTTTTTGCATTGCATCCTTGCTGTATCCGAACCTGGGGAAAGAACCAATGAATGTCTGTTTGAAAATGGCAATAGTACACCGACAGAGGCTGGTCTTCATTTTGACTAGCAGAAATCACATCCCCAGGTCGAAAGAAATACACGCAACCTGCTTGTAGAGGAAACAGTTCTCCATTTATCCACACAGAGCCCTGCCCTTTTTTGACATACCACAAGTCATAATCGGGAATAAATCGATTATTGAGCTTCCAATCATGGTCACAGTGAACAAGAGACAGGGTATTGATTGAGTATTTAGTATGAAGCAACACTTCAAGATAGAAGTTCTTATTTGCACTGGTTTGCATAGGGTATTGTATATCCAGTTTTACTCTATGTCCCATCAGGACAATCGCATAAGCGGCTTTGTTCTCCTGGGCTTACTAATTTTACACTTTCAATATTCGCCCTGCGTTTGCCCTGTATGTCCCATTTTCCCCTGAAATCGAGTATACTTTCTCCAGGGACAACAACATGAAAAAACCACTCCTCGTTAAATGGCTGCTCACCTATCTCACGTTTATTTTTGTTTCGGTGTTATTCATCGTTGGAACGTATCGAATTTATCTGATTAGCATTACCGAAGATCTTCGCAGGACAAACCAAGTCTATCTTGAACAAATTGTGAACCAGTTCAATTACACTATTCAGTCCCTTAACCAACTGGTATATAGCTTAAGCTGGGAATCCCGGTTATTACGACTTACGAATTTGGACCAGGATATTTCCAGTTTCGACCGGTATGAAATTTACAATGTACAGAACAATTTAGCTTTAATTTCTGTTTCCAACAGCTCTCTTGTATCCATTGCCCTGTATGGGTCGAAACCCGACCTTTTGATAACCGGGGGCAGTGCTTACTTTGGGAATCTCATTGAATTACCAACCCTCAGTGCCTACCATCTGACCGCCGAAGAATTTCGGGCCTTAATGGATGTTCGCCATGATCAAGTAGTCATTCGGTTGTCCGACTGGAAGAAGGTTACTTCTTCTACAAATCCTTTACTCTATATTCAGTCCATTCCCTTTGGCCTTGGTGAAAGTCCCCGGGGAGCATTACTTGTTACGGTGAATGAAGGGGTTTTCGGGAGCTTTGGAAGGAATGTTTGGTTTCCCGACAGCATTGTTGTAGTAAGGAATAATCTCGGGCAGGTTGTTTATGCAAATCGGGATCAGTACTACAACGTGCAAATTCTCCCAGAAATACCAAAGGCAAACCACTCTCAAAAAGAGGTAAGTCTGGATGGCAGGGACTACATTTTGTTTCAGGAAATCGATT
>SKVS01000004.1 GCA_007129335.1 Spirochaetaceae bacterium | reverse complement strand
TCCTGAATGTGCATCCAGTACCACCCCTGGTGGGCTGTATCGGTTTCCCGGGAGTCACTGGTACTTGTACTGGCACTGGTACTATGTCCAGCACTTGTACCGGCACCTGCAACGGTACCTGCACTTGTCCTATGGCCAGCACTGGAACCGGCACCGACACCGGACCCAGCGCCAGCACCGTTGCCACCCCTTGTACCAGCACCAGTGGTGCCAAGTTCTTCGGCGGTTTGGGTTACCATGAATTGCAAGCCTCCCAGCTCGGCACAGAACTGTCCGCCAACCAATTCTCCCGCAAGTTCTTGTCTGCGCAGATAGGGCAATAGGTCTGACCAGCTATAGGGCTGGCCTTCCCGGTTCACCAGGGTACGATTGAGTATGGGGTAGCGGTCGAAAAGCTGGTATATAAGGTCATAGGCCCGGTCTTCCCCTTGGAAAGGGGATAGAATGTTGCTTTCTGAAGCACGTTCTTCCGGTAATAATTCTTCTGGCAAGTTTTCATTAAAATCCATAGGCTTCAGGGTAAAGTAGGTTCCCGGTGTGTGGAATTTCTGCCTCCAGTCTGCCCGTTCAGCCCTTCGGTGGCGGGACAGGGCCGAACGACCTGCAGATGCTGGGCCAAAGGATGGCTGGGAAGCCTGTGACCGGATATCTGTTGGTTTTACCTTTAACCACCCCTGAACAAATCCCTGCTCCAGGGCCTCCAGACTTCCGCATTGGATGATTCCCTGGGTAAGGGCGTACCACAGAACCCGGTGGCAGGTGGTAGTATCCAGGCCGGTATGGTCCACAAGACTCTGGAATCCATACTCCGCTCCCGGTGCACTATTCATGTGAATCACAATTTTCGTCAGGGCATCCTGCCAGAACGTATCTTTGTGATTTCCCTGGTCAGGGGATTCCCCCGCTTGGGATTTCTGGTCAAGAAGTGCTCCATTGTGAGCTTCATCGGCAAAATCCTCCAGAACTGGAGACCCAAGGCAATACAGCTGGAAATCCTCCCTGGGAAAGAAAACCAACGATTCCGATCCCCTGCCCTGCCAGGCATACCCGGTTCGGGTGAACACCCGATCGGCCAACCCCACAGCCGCTGTGGGGATTCGGGATGGAAGAATCCCCTGAAACAGTGTTGAGGTGGACAAAAGGCAGCCGGCGTACCGCTGAAAGAACTGCTGGAGCTGTTGTTCAGTCCGGGCAGTTCCAGGGGCATCCCTGAAGGTTTGAGCATCAGGTCCGTAGGGTTGCAAGCCGGTCTGCCTTGCTGCCAAAAACCGTACCTGGGAAAGGCTCAGGGGGGGAACCGTAGCGCGGCGGTAACGTTTCCAGTAGCGCAGAATTCCCTCAAAAACTTCGGGGTGCATCCCCCGGGTGGCCGGTTTTGTTCCTTTTAACCTTTCATCAGCTATTCTTTCATTGCCAATCCGATCAATGCCGACCCGCTCATCACCAGGTTCACGAATGAAATCCCCAGGAAAATCGGGCAGGCCCCAGGGCTCCAGTTCCTCGGGGGTAATCCAGCCCTGCCAGCGGCTCCATTCAAGAAAAAGCTCGGCTGTCTCGGATTCACCGGCATCCTTATCAGCATCAATGTCATGATCCAGACCTGGAACAAGGACATGGACAAGGCTGTGGTGGTACCACCAGTCGGTTTGCCAATGGTTCTCTGAGCACCATGGACCAAGGGGAAGTTTCGGAATATTTCCTGGGTCTCCATTTCCCTTAGAGGCCGAAAGGGGCAGGAAATCCCTTCCCCATTGGCCATTTGCAGCCAGCAGGGTCTGAATATCAAGAATTGAATCAACGGGTGTACCAGAATCCAGAACCCTCTGGAGTTCAAGCACCTCAGCAGGACTGAGAATTCTGCGTTCCTGGAGGTACAGACCCCACTCCAGTTCGGTGGTGGGCAGGTAGTTGCCCAGGGCGCAACGGATTTTGGTCCGATAATCCTGAACAATGTGCTCGGGAATGTTCGGAACAGCGGGCTGGTCCTGATCCTGATCCATAGTAAGAGCTCCGAGTCCTGGCAGGGAATCGTCAGCATAAAGGTATTCATTATTCAAAAGCCACATTAGGTCCCCTGCCAAGGGGCTGGGGGTAAAGGATTGAATTCGGGAGATTCTGATGGATCCCCGGTTCAGTTCCCCAAGGCGCAAGGACAGGGCTGGCAGATCAAAATCCCCCTGAACAAGGGTTTTCCAGGTTTCCTTGAGCAGGGGAAAATCATGGGAACCGGCAAGGCGGGATAGTATGTCCCTGGCCTTCATTCGATGAACCCACAGGGGGGTACGTTTCCCGAAGCCCTTACGCAATACCAGTAATGCCCGCCCGGCGTTCTCCCTGAACCGTGCCCCAAATAGACCCGACCCTGGAAGAATACCCATGAGTTCGGATTCCAGGTCGCTCAGGGTGCACCGTTCCCAATTCCCAAAGGGATCCCAGGGCTCGTGGTCCACCGGCAGGGACAGAACCACCGCATCGTCGGTAAACAGGCCTGGTATACGGCAGCCCCTTGCCTTGTAATACCTGTGACGCAACAGAAAACTCAGGGGTCCGTTCAGTGCTGAACCCCAAAAGGTATGAATAATAAGGTGGTTCAGATCGGGAGTAATTGCCGGGTCGACCAGGTCCTCTATTATAATATGCTTCCGGTGGGGAAGATCCACCCCGGTAAGGTCCCGGTGAGAGTTCCGGTAGGAAGTCAAGGCCTTCTGGCACTGTTCATCCATTCCCAAGTGGGACAATAATCCGGGGTCCCGATCCAGTTGTTCCAGGGTCAGCTGGATCCTGGTTGCCAGGAAGTCACCGGCTCCCAGGGCGTCGGCCCGCCAAAAGGGTACAATCATGGGACTGGACTGTGCCGGGCTTACCACCACTTTTTGATTATCGATACTATCGATTTTCCAAACCCTGTTTCCCAGGGTGAACCGGTCCCCAACGAACCGCTCGAAGACAAATTCCTCATCCAGTTCTCCAATTTTGTCCAGGGTACCTGCAACCCGCAGATCGTAGTACCCTCGGTCGGGAATGGTTCCTCCACTTTGGTAAATCAACAGAGCCAGATGTTCGGGTCCCTCGATGGAAAACGATGGTATATGGGGAATGGATTTGTGCCCGGTTTCACCAGACCGGAGGTTTGGGGCTGAAAATTCCTGAAACTCAGAATCTGATGCACCGGTTCCCCAGGGTTCTGCCTGACTATTGGGTTGACCAAGGGTAATGCGGCTGTTCAGTTCGGGTATTCGGGTATGGCCGTAACGACCGGCGAGCATTTCCAGAACCGATAAAAAATCTGTAGCAGACAAATTTCTGTAAGGCCAAGCCTGTCGTACCAGGGCAAAAAGTCTGCGGGAGTTTATCCGCCGGCCTGCCACTTCTGACAAAATTGCCTGGGCAAGAACATCCAGCGGGCATTCGGGCAGTTGAATTTCTTCGCTTTCCCCCCGGTTTATAAGGGGAATAATTGCAGCCGCTCCCAGAATGTCCCGGGGATGAAGGGGAACAAAGGCTGCCCTGCTTATTTCCCCAACCTGATGGCCCGCTCTGCCGGCCCGCTGTATGGCACTGGATACCGAAAAGGGTACCTGGACCAGCAAAACCCGGTCGATGGTGCCAATGTCAATTCCCAGTTCCAGGGTTCCGGTTGCAACTACCCCCCGGATGGCACCCTGTTTCAGC
>SKVS01000068.1 GCA_007129335.1 Spirochaetaceae bacterium | reverse complement strand
GGGACAAAAAATCCGATTTTCGTCCCTTCCCCCGCACCTAAATCAACAGCGAGATAGTAGTGTTTCATGCTTCTTATTGTACACCAATTGTTCTGCCTGCACTCCCTTTTAGGTAAATTGCCTTTACAATATCCTGCATTTCCGGTTCGTTGATTTTTATATCCCTGACCTGGCGCATTTTCATGACCCTGCTGATGAGCTCTCCGACCTGATGCATATCCCTTTGAAATTTAACCGTAATTCCCGAAGGATCGTCTATGACTTCAATTCCTTCACTGTCTGGGGGGAAAAGGGGTTCGGTTGCTTCCCCTTGTTCGGTTAAGGGGATTTCAAAATGAATGTTTCTCCAGCGACCGTAATTGGTTTTCAGAGCATCAATACTTCCATCGAACAGGATTTTTCCTTCATCGATTACAATGATTCTTCTGCACACCTCCTGAATGTCCTGTAAATCGTGGGTGGTCAGAATTACCGTGGTATTCCGCTGTGCATTAATATCCTTAATGGCCGAGCGGATTCGGTCCTTGACCACAATATCCAGACCTATGGTTGGTTCATCGAGGAACACAACCTTGGGATCGTGGAGGAGGGAAGCGGCAAAGTCTGCCCGCATCTTCTGTCCCAGGGAAAGGTTCCTTACGGGAGTCAGGTAAAATTCATCGAGTTCCAGAATATTCTTGAAGAACGCCAGATTTTCCCTGAACCTGTTCTGGGGGACCTGGTATATTTTCTGTAAAATGCTGAAAGATTCGGAAACCGGGAGGTCCCACCAGAGTTGGGACCGCTGACCGAACACAACCCCGATGTTTTTCACATTATTCCTTCGGTTTGTGAACGGATCCACACCGAACACCCGGCATTCCCCGCTGGTTGGCAGGAGGATTCCGGTCATCATCTTCAGGGTTGTGGATTTCCCCGCGCCATTCACCCCTATGTACCCAACCGACTCACCCGCATCTATGGAAAAGCTTACCTGGTCAACAGCTTTTTTGATTTTATACTTCGAGGAAAACAGGCTTTTTACTGCACCCTTGAATCCTTCCTGCTTTTCATAAACCTTGAATTCCTTTGACAAATTATCTACCGTAATCATGTATCCATCCTTCTTGTTTCAATCAAGTGCCGGTTGCATTGTATCGTCGCAACCCCGCCTTCCATGTGCCCACGCTTAATCCCAAAAGAATCAGAGTTAGCCCTCCGGTGAATCCCAGCAGGGCAGAGCCCCTTGCCCAGGGAATGCCCAGAATGTCAGCTATGAACTGGGGTTCCCGAATGAACCACACCATGGGGACCCAGGTTACCAGAGCAAAGGGAAGCACGTAGATCAACAGACTTCGAATTATTGCGCTTTTATACATGTCCAGGGGGTAGCGGGTAAAAGAACCTATTTCGTAGGTCACCGTCATGAGTTCCCCACTGGAAATGGTCCAGAAAGCCACGGACGCTCCCAGGAGTTTCAAGGCGAAGTAAATCACCAGGCCGCACAGAAAGAAATACCCAAATACCAGCCAGTCCCCGAAACTGAACCTGAGGCCTGTTCTGATGAATGCGTAAATGAATATGAGCAGGCCAATGAGAAACTCACCCAGGCCGTCGAATTGCAACCGTTCCATAACAATTTGGCTTACTATACCCAGGGGCCGAATGAGGAACTGACTAAAACTTCCGTCCCGGATTCTCCACCATCCAACCGTCCAAATATTGTCGTTATACACATGGTCGAATCCCTTCATGAGCTGCGCCCAACCGAAAAACAACAGCATTTCATCGAAACTGTAACTCCCAATAGCCTGAATCTGGCTGAATACCGCAAACAGAACCAGAAAGGATGCTACCTGCTGAAAACCCAGGGCAACCATGCCCGCTGCGAAGTCCAGTTTGTATTCAATAAGGGATTTAACCTGTTGTTTAAAGAACGCTGAGTAAATGCGGAAAAATCGAATCATCCTTACCCTCCCAAAATGGTTATGTGCCGCTGAGCCCGTTTCCATGTGTGAGACGCCAGCCCGCTCAGAGCCATGAGCCAGAAAATCTGGAGTGCCACATGCCCAAGGACGGGCCAAGGGCCCTGGATCATGCCGGTAAAAATGCCCGAGGGGGTATATGCCATAGCCTGAAAAGGGAGGAGGTAGGAAATCCAGCCCAGTCCGAGAAAAATATTCTGCATTACCCCTTCGGGAATCCAGGGAACAGGAAAGTTGGGAATCCCGCTCCTTCCCAGGCGGAACAGCAGGTTCAGGGCAATGAGTTCACCGGAGAAAAGGGCAATAATATTTTGCTTGAAAAGGAACAGCCCCCAGTAATTGGTCAGCCAGAACGCCAGAATCCCCAAAATGAATTGAAGTACGGTAACCAGGGCGTAGGTCAGTAACATACTCACAAGGGTTGCACCCAAAAGAAAAGGGCTTAAGGGAGGTATGTCTACCAGGAACAAAATGGTTAGGGTAACCGGAATAAGGGCTATGGCTTGTCCTACGGTATATCCGACCCGCTGGGCAGTCATGGCTCCAAAGTAGCTGTAAGGTTTTAACAGGTGCATGGCAATGGTCCCGTTCTTTATTTCCTGGGCTATTTCTCCGTCAATATCCGAGGATACAAGGCGGGAAAAAACCAGACCAAAGGCCACATAGCTCAGGTACTGGGAAAGGCTAATATCCATGAGGCTGCCCCCCGAACTGGAAAAAATAGCATTCCACAGGTAGTACTGAACAAAGAGAATAATAAAATCATAGAATATCCAGATGATCATTCTGAGCCGATAGGCGTACATGGCCTTCATGGCGTTCAGAATAAACCCTGTGTAATTGTTGATGTTCCCTAGCATGAGGGACATTACCACGGTCCGTGGTCTTGAGAGAAGTGAAATGTTTGGGAAAGAATAATGTTAACAGGAGTTTCCTGAAGCCTCGCAGGATTGATTTCCCTTCATCCCGGGGGTATAGTAAATCCATGGTTGCCAAAGTCTTCATACTAATTATGCTCCTGTTCCTCCCGGTAGCAGCAGGTTTTTCCCAGGAGGATGTACCCGAACTGGAACTGGAGCTGGAACTGGAACTGTTTCCCGAAGAAGAACCGGTTGAGTATTCCCTTCATTCCAATGCCTTTGGCTTCCGTGTTGGTTTGTTCTGGTTAGGACAATCCGAATCAACTGAAATCCAGGGAGTCGCGCCTTCCCAGCTTGTGCAAAACGGTGGAATTTCCTTTCGTTTTCCTGTTGGGGCTGTTCTCGCCTTGGAGCCCGGCCTGGATTTATTTTACCGGGAGTACCTGTTCTCTGAAGATCTGAACAGGGCTGTGCCGACCCTCATGGAAACCGGCAGGGTAACCGGTCCCCTTGCGGGTGTACTGGGTGCGGTTATTAACCTTCCCCTCTCGGTCTCCCTTAACCTGGGATCGGACCGCTTCGGGCTGGTACTGAAGCCGGGGATTTCCGCAGTTCTCAGGATTCCCCTTTGGGGAATAGATGGAACGACTCGGGAAGAAACGAATCCCATATTGGTGGATTTAAACGGAATCGGACGGTTCTTTTATCCCGAAACGGCCCTGGGCTTTATTCTGGGAATGGGGCCTCGGACCGATGCGGAATTTGGTCTTCGGGTGCTCTATCCCCTATGGCATCTCTGGGACGACCGCAACCTTCCGTTCTGGGATAACCTCATTGTCTGGGGCTCGGT
>SKVS01000234.1 GCA_007129335.1 Spirochaetaceae bacterium | reverse complement strand
TCAGTTATCTGGGGAGTTTTCTTGCGACTGAGGCTCCAAAGTCCCCAAATCAGGGTAAACGCATATGGCTACTATAGAAAGTGGAAAATACACAAGTCCAGGAGTACTAGGACGCTCATGACTATAGATTCAAACCAATAACTCGACAATTGTAGAGTTATTGGTTTGAATCTATAGTCTCTCAGTAACTTTCATTGCCCTGCGTTTGCCCTGGCCCCCAATTGAATTACCCCCTGTTGTCGGGTATACTGGGCCCATTATGGAACAAAATCAAACGACAAATCCTGCATCCACCCACTGGGCGGATATTAACGCTGATAAAATCTTGCGTTCCCGCAGACTGGAACAGGACCAGCAGGCTCCAACCTATGTCTGTGCTTCCGGAATTACGCCATCGGGAACCGTGCACATTGGTAATTTCCGGGAAATTATCAGTGTGGACCTGGTGGTCCGAGCACTGCGAGATAAAGGGGCAAAGGTTCGCTTTATTTACTCCTGGGATGATTACGACGTATTTCGCAAGGTGCCAAAGAACATGCCCAAACAGGAAGAGCTGGAAACCTATTTACGCTGGCCTATAACCCTGGTTCCCGATCCCTATGGAAAGGAAAAAAGTTACGCCCGGGCAAACGAGGTTGCTGTGGAAAATCTGCTGGTTAAGGTGGGAATCCAACCGGAGTATCTCTACCAAGCCGATAAATACCGGGCCAGTGAATATGCTCAGGGAATGCGGACTGCCCTGGAGCATCGAAATACCATTCGGGATATTATGAATGAGTTTCGCAGCGAGCCCCTTCCTACCGACTGGTGGCCCGTGTCGGTATTTTCCAGTTTTACCAACAAGGACACCACAACCATTCTTGGGTGGGACGGAGAGTGGGGTCTTACCTACCGCTGCGATGAAACTCGAAAGGAAGAAACCCTCGATCTGCGTACAACACCTTATGCAAAGCTGCCCTGGCGAATCGACTGGCCCATGCGCTGGGCCCATGAAGGGGTGGATTTCGAACCAGCAGGTAAGGATCATCACAGCGAAGGGGGCTCCTTCGATACCTCGAAAAAAATCTGCAAAGCGGTTTACGGTGTGGAAGCTCCGGTAACCTTTCAGTACGACTTCATATCCATTAAGGGCAGGGGAGGGAAAATTTCCAGCTCCTCAGGCGAGGTTGTTGGTCTGGATGATGTGCTCGAAGTGTACACCCCCGAGGTAACCCGGTATCTGTTTGCCGGAACCCGGCCGAATACCGAATTTGCCATCAGTTTCGACCTTGACGTAATAAAAATTTATGAAGATTACGACCGTTGCGAGCGGGTGTTCTACGGCATAGATACCATAAACGAAAAAAAACGGGAAAAAGAGGTCCGAATATATCAGTTATCTCAGGTCCATGAACCCATGGAAGCCCAACCCCTCCAATTACCCTTTCGCCACCTGTGTAATCTCCTGCTCATAATGAATGGGGATGTACAGCGGGCAGTGCGGGCATTCCCCGAGGTTGGGGATTTGGAGGAGCAGGGCTTGCTTACTGAAGGGTGGTGGGAGTATGCCCAGAATAGAGCCAGGTGTGCCTGGAACTGGCTACACTCCTTTGCTCCAGAGGATTTTGTATTTCAGGTGAAATCGGGCACCGAAGACCCGGAAGATCTCGGGGCAGTGTATGGGGCAGAGGCAGTAGACCAGGCAAGAAAGGCCTTTCATGCTCTGTCGGCTATGGCTGACACGTTTGAAACCATTGAAGAAAAACCCCTGCAGGATAGGTTGTATAACATAGCACGGGATGCGGGTCTGGAACCCAAGGACTTCTTTGAAATACTGTACCGGGTGATGGTTGGAAAAACCAAGGGACCCCGGCTTGCAGGATTCCTGAAGACCTTGGGAGCCCAAAGGGTACGGACCATTCTTGCTCCCTATTTCTAGATTGAAGAGGCTTTAGATTAAAGAACCTATGGTATCTCCGGTGCTGTTGCTCGGTTTGTTGAATAACCCTGCCGGAGTCTTTCCCTCAAGGAGCGTGGAATGGGTAGTACAGGTAACATAAAGCAGCTAGTTGGCTACGGTGTCATTGATCAGGTTGTTCAATCGGGACAAAAAATTGGCATGGGAACTGGAAGTACCGCCTTCTATGCCATGGAGCGTATTGCCGAGAAACTGAATACGGGTGAACTGACCGACATCAAAATTGTACCCACGAGCTTTCAAACCACAACGGAATTACAGAACCGGGGAATTCAGGTCTACAGTATGAATGATCCCCAAATTGGGGGTCAATTGGACCTGGCCATAGATGGAGCCGATGAGGTGGATCCGGATTTTTGTCTGGTTAAGGGGGGTGGGGCAGCTCACTTCTTGGAAAAACTGGTGGAATATAACGCCCGGGATTTTTACGTCATTATTGATGAGTCCAAACTGGTGGATCATTTGGGCGAAGCATTTGCTGTACCGGTTGAGGTGATTCCCGAAGGCCGTACAACCGTTTTTCGGCTGCTCGAACAATTGGGAGCTCAGGTTGAGTTGCGTCAGGCTGTAAAAAAAGCTGGACCGGTGGTTACTGATAACGGCAATTTCATTCTGGACGCCCGGTTTCCCGGTGGAGTTCAAAAAGCAACCGGTTTGTCGGTTGCCTCAGCGGAAGCAAGAATTCAATCCATGGTTGGGGTCTTGGAGGTTGGACTCTTTTCCCGCGGGGTCAACGCTGTGTATGTTGGTCGGAACAATGGTTCTGTGGATGTACTGCTGCCCCAAAAACCCTAGGATGTGCCGGTGAAACCTTTTTGGGTGAAATCCCTGGTTCAGAGACTGACGAAACGATGGGCTCTTCGCCGTATTCTCCTTTCCAACCACTTTGCCAGCGTTTTATCCGATGCAGGTATATTTATTAAGCACAACGAAAAAGGGGTCCTGGTTGTCAGTAATTTCTGGAGCAAACTCGGCTACGCCTGGGAACCCGAGGGATCGGCTTGGCTGGACCTTGTTCACCCCGACGACCGTCTTCGAATTACCGAAGAGTGGGATTTAGCCAGCCGGGGAGGAATAAATGTTATTCAATCGGAGTTCCGTATTCTCCGCAGCGATGGGGTTTACGAGTGGGTTATAAGCAAATTCTGGGTACTTCATCGGAAAAAAAATCGCAAAATCATAAGCTATGTTGGCATGGATATGAGCCTTCAGGAGCTAAAAGATGTTCAGCAGGACTTCGAAAATGCCGCAAACCTGGCCCAACATGCCCTGGAAGATGGAGAGTCAGCCCGATCCCTTGGCTTGGAAATTGTTGGCTGCCGTACCTGGGATGAGTTCTGGCTCCGGGTGACCCTTTCGACAAAGGAACTGATTTCCCATAGCAGCTTAAGAATTCTCCGTTTTGAAGAGAATCGGGTTCTGGTTGCAAACCCTCAAATTGTGGGGGAAAGACCCCAGTTTGCCCTTATTTCCCTGGCCGAAGGGCTGAGAGTTCTTGACTTATGTACGACTACATTTCAAAACGGGGTGCGCCACCAAATATTTACCCAGGAACCTTCCTGGTTCTCCCTTCTGCCTAACATGGGAAAGCCCGAGCTTCAGGAATGTTCTTCATTCTTGATAGTCCCTTTATGGGCAAGCAGCCGAATGTTTGGTGCGTTGGTATTTGGTCACGGACTTGACTATGGATTTACCGCATCGGAGATCCGCAGGATAGAGATT
>SKVS01000072.1 GCA_007129335.1 Spirochaetaceae bacterium | reverse complement strand
TGAAGGACCACCAAAGAGTACAGGATTTTTCCGGCCTTCTTAAGTCATCCATGCACCGGGTACACGACAGCCTTGCATCCACAAAAGACAAGCTTGAAGTTCTTCGCAAGGCAAATGTTATTGATGCAGGAGCAAAGGGGTTTGTAACCTTTCTGGAAGGCTTTCTGCATTTCCTGGAAACAGGGGCCCGGGTCGAAGACCTACCCCATGCAAGACCGGTTATTGAACTCAGTGCTGAGGCACACCATCACGATGAAATTGAAGCTGAGGAAGATCTGACTTACCGGTTTTGTACCGAAGGATATATTTCGGGTGAAAAGATAGATTTAGAACTTATTCGCCAGGATCTGGACCACCTGGGGGACAGCCTGATCGTTGCGGGGGGAGCTCAACTCGCCCGGGTTCATATCCATACCGATCGTCCAGACAAGGTTTTCCAAATCTTACGGAACCATGGTGCTATTAAGGAGCAGAAAGCTGACGATATGCACCGGCAATATCAAATGGTCCATAACCGAAAAGCTGAAATTGCCTTGGTAGTTGATTCTTCCTGCGACCTGCCCAGCGAGTTCCTCGATCAGTACCAAATATACGAGGTCCCGGTCCTGCTGAATTTTGGGGATGTTCAATACTTTGACGGACTAACCCTTCAGACCGAAGAATTTTTCCAGATGCTTAAAACAGAAAAAGCATTCCCCAAAACCAGTCAACCGAGCAGTCTCACCTTTGAAAAGCTCTTTGACCACCTGACAAGTCATTATACTTCGGTTATTTCCATAAGCCTTTCTTCTGCTCTGAGTGGAACCTATAACAGTACCCGAATAGCAGCACAGAAGTTTAAAGGGGCTCATATTTCCACCGTCGATACCCTGGAAGCCGCTGCTGGTCTGGGTCTTTTAGTATTGAACGCAGCAAAAGATATTGAAAAAGGTCTTTCCCATGATCAGGTAGTAGAAAACATCCATAAAAACCGAAAAAAGACCCACACCTTCGTAACAGCCAAAAACCTGAAGTACTTTGTAAAAGGCGGTAGGGTAAGCGCAGCAAAAGGCATAGTGGGAAAGCTGCTTAACCTGAAACCCATTATTGGGGTAAATGCCGAAGGAAAGGCTTACTTCCGGGCAAAGGCCTTTAGTTATGCCCAACAAGACGAGGTTATCCTTCGAGAAATCGAGAAACTCCATAAGACAAAGGGTATACAGAACCTGGCAATTGTCCACGGCATGGATGAAGCCCATGCCCAATCCCTTGCCCATAGGCTGTATAACCGCATTGGTATTCACCCCGATTATATCGATGTAATTACCCCTACTCTCGGTGCCCACGGTGGACCTGGCAGTATGGATATTGCCGTAATTACAAAGGAAGCATAGGTTCAATGGAACCGAAAAAGTTTGTCGAATCGTTAAAACCATGATAAACCTGAAGGTATGTATTGGTCATCCTACATTTCCGGTTTGGTACTGGGGTTAGGAGTCTGTAGCCTTCACTGTTCCTTGGTTCTCCTGCCCATGACTGTGCGCCTGGGTACAACCTGGCAAACAGGACTACGTACCGCGGTACTCTTCAGCGCAGGGAAGACCCTGGTCCTTTCGGTTTACGGTGGACTTGCTATGGTTTTGGGCCTCCTGCTGTATGATCTACTACACAATATGTGGATCAGTTTCATAGCAGGTCTGGTTGTTGCAACCATGGGTATCTGGTTTTTACTCTCCAGTGGATCCTGTGGCTGTCTGGTACGTCGGGGATCCCCATTCCTGGTTGGACTCGTGGATGGTGCGGTTCCCTGCGCAGCAACTTCCGGGTTTCTCCTGTTTCTGGCAACCCAGGAAGGAACCCTTATCTCCGGATTACTCAGTGGTCTATTCTTCGGCCTTGGAACCGCTTCAGGCCCTATACTGCTGGTTTGTGGCGTTGCTCCCCGAATCTGGAAGAGATTTTCTCAAAAACCCTCTGCCCCATGGATACTCCGTATTGCAGGATCGAGTATTTTCTTCCTTTGGGCACTGCTTATTCTCACCGGTAGCTGGGTATGATCGGGCAAAACCACCTCATCCAACCAGGAAAATATCCTGGTGCAAAATTCCCGGTTCTGCTGGGAGCTTTGACCATGGGGTTCTCCGGCCTCATAACCCAGCAATTACTTCTTCGAGAACTGCTGATTGTTTTTTCCGGTAATGAGTTAACTATAGGACTGATCCTTTCATGCTGGTTAGCCAGCGAATCAGCTGGCTCAATATTTGCAACCCGGCTTGGAAATACTGGGAACCCAAAGGGTCAGCACTCACATCAATTGCACCGTACATTTACGTTGTACGGTATTGCAACCCTGGTATTCAGCTTCAGCCTTCTTCCTGCGGTCTATGCTGTTCGACTGATTAAGCCTTTTTTGGGACTCTCCATAGGAACCACTCCCGGTCTCGGGCAAGCTTTTATCGCAACCCTGCTCATTCTCACTCCAGTAGGAATGACTCACGGATCCTTATTCACCCTTGGTTGTAAGGTGGCCGGGTCGGAAGAGGAAAGACTGGCACTCTATTCTGATCACCCATCACGGATGTATATTTTTGAGACCTTTGGTACTCTTATTGCCGGAATTCTCTGGACCAGTATGCTCATTCGGCTTTCCAATATGTTTCATGTTGCAAATGGCATTATGGCATTGAATGGTTTAGTTCTGTTGTTCATTACCCGATGTATCTACCCAAGGGGCCATGAATCAGGTCCTTTTTTCGGGAGAAATGCGGGAATCTTGCTCATGAGTCTCAGCGTGCTGTTCACTACTACCAGCGCAATCCGGTTCTTCCAGGAACAATCAATTCAATCACTTTGGCAGAGCCAGAATATTGCACATTATGAAAACACCATTCATGGAAATATTGTCATTACCGAAACCCAGGACCATTTTACATTTTTTACTGATGGCACCCCTGGATTTTTCATTCCGGAACCTGATCTCAGCCATGCTGAACCTCTGATCCATATTCCTATGGCAGTCCATAAAAATCCTGAAAAAATTCTCCTTATTGGCGGGGGTGCCGGAGGCTTTGCCGATGCAGTCTTGCAGCATCCCTCGGTTACCTTAATTGATTACTTGGAAAACGATGCTACCTTTCTCCAATTACAAATGAGCTATAGCGCATTGTTCCCTATGAACCCCTTTCATCATTCCCAATTACAAGCAAACTCTGAAGATCCCCGTATCTGGCTTCGGTCTGCAAGAACTTACGATGTCATTTTCAGCAGGCATTATGATGCAAACACCTTGTCGAACAGTCGTTTTTTCACCACAGAATTTTTCCATCAAGCAGCCCAGAGCTTGAATGAACAGGGGATTCTCGTTATTGGACTCCCAGGACTTGTGGGCCATTTGAATGATTCCCTTCGCGATATGGTATCCGATGTATATTCGGCATTGAATATTGTCTTTCCATTTATCAGGGCATTTCCCGGCGATGGTCAATCCTTTCTCCTTGCCTCTCATAACTCTGAAATCATGGATTTTCATATGGACAACTTCATGGATACCCTTTTTGAACGATCCATGATCGACTCTGTGGCCCTGCCCTGGCATGTGGAACAACGGTTACATCCCCGCTGGCACCATTGGTTTTTGTATTTCATTGAATCCGGCTCTCAGATTCCAAATCGGGATTTTCACCCGAGGTCGCTATTCTTGA
>SKVS01000016.1 GCA_007129335.1 Spirochaetaceae bacterium | reverse complement strand
CGGGTTTACCTCCGAGCAGGAAACGGAAAAATTGTCATCAATAACAAGGAAGCAGAACAATATTTCGAAAGCAGAGAATTATTGTATATTGTAAACCAACCTCTGAACGTAACCGATAACCTTACCAAGGTTGACCTGGTTATTACCGTTCGGGGCGGTGGAAAATCCGGTCAGGCTGAAGCAATTCGACATGGTATTTCCCGTGCTCTTGTTGCCCACGACGAAACAAACCTCCCATCCCTGAGGGCAAACGGTTTCATGACCCGGGACCCCAGAATGGTCGAACGGAAAAAATACGGACAACGTGGTGCTCGACGACGGTTCCAGTTCTCCAAACGGTAAAGCTCTTACCTCTATTCGTCGAAAAAAAGGAACTTCCGCTGCCCTGCTTGTCGAGGCAGCAGATGGTTCCTCTTTTTTTTGTCTCCCCTCCCTCCTGTCCCGACATGGTCTACAAAAAGGGTCTATTGTAACCCAGGCCCTTTGGGAAGAACTGAACCACAGCAGTGCCCGCTCCCTTGCCTACGGAAAAGCCCTGGAGCTTCTGAGCCGCAGGGAGCATACCCAAAAAGAACTGGAGCTTGCCCTCATAAAACGGGGTTTTGCCAAATCCATAATAACCGAAGTTTTACAAGAACTGGCAGAACAGGATTCGGTGAATCACCAGCGCTATGCTGAAGTTTGGCTTCGCAGCAGATTACGTAAACATCCAGAAGGGTTGACCCATTTTAGACAGGGCTTACTGGCTAAAGGCCTGAGCTCCCACGAAGCTGCCGAAGGTATAAACCGGCTCCTGGAGGGAAACCCCCAGGTTGAAATTGAAGCCTGCGAAGCAGCACTGAAACAGTTCTCCCGAATAACCCAAGATCCTGACAAAATTACAAAAAAACTTCTTGCTCGGGGATTTACATTCTCTACTATTCGTCAAGTAACTCAGTTCACATAGATTTTTCCATCCTCAGCTAATTTCTATAAAATTTTCATTGACAATTTAGACAATTTTTCATTATGCTTAAGGATAACCTTACACGAAAGGATGGTACCTATGGCACGTACAGACAAGAAAATTCGCATATTTTCTGCCCTAGAAGTTGCGAATATTTGCGGTGTTGTAAATCAGACCGCAATCAATTGGATTAAAAACGGATACCTGAAGGCATTCCAAACACCAGGGGGTCAGTACCGGGTTTACTCCGAAGACCTTATTAACTTCCTTCAGGACAGGGGCATGCGGATGCCCGAGGAACTCCACAAGATTTTGGAAGATCAGCTGCTCATTGACACAGTACTCATTGTTGATGATGAAGCAGAACTCAATAATACAATCCGGAAAGGCCTGGAGGTTCTGAATCCCGAGTGGACAATTTACCAGGCTCTTGATGGATTCGAAGCAGGGAAACTGAGTGTGGCAAACAAGCCCAACCTCATAATTCTCGATGTAGAACTTCCTGGAGTCGACGGTGTAAAACTGTGCAAGAGCTTCCGGGAAGAGTCGGGAATTCCCTCCCCACTGATTATTGGTATTTCCGGCAAGAATACCAACGAAGAAGCTATACTTGAAGCTGGTGCGGATGCATTCCTTTGCAAGCCCTTCGATATTCCCAAACTTTCTGACACAATTCAGGATTTGCTCACCAAACGGAACAAGCAAAAACGCCTGACCTAAACTTATAAGCGCCCTGCCTGACCTCTACCAGATACAGGTGCATTTACCCTGGCCACCCGATTTGTAGGGTGGCTTTTTTCTTCACAAAAAGGCGGGAGGGTAAACGCATATGGCATCAAAGTCCAGGCAATTTTTTCTTTTGGGTTTGCCTTGAATCTTTCTTTCTTTCGGGATTTAGGATACAACTACCTTATGAAACCAATCATGGAAAGAACCAACACCCTCTTTGTTATTGTGGATATTCAAGAAAGACTTGCTCCAAGCATGGCAACCGAACTATGGGAGAAACACCTGGACAGAATAACCTTTGTTCAGAAGGTTGCTTCACTCTTGAAAATTCCAACCATTCTGACTGAGCAGTACCCTAAGGGCCTGGGTCAAACCCTGGAGCAGGTAGCTTCAACCCAGCCCTCAGCCTACCAGGAGCGAATAGAAAAAACCCAGTTCAGCTGTCTAAGAAATCCCGATTTCCACCAAAGACTGATGGAAAAAACAAAGCCTATGGACAAACCCTGGGTGGTCCTGGCAGGAATTGAGACTCACGTATGCGTTCTCCAGACTGCGTTAGACCTGTTGCACGAGGGTTTCTCTGTAGCAGTCCTGGAGGATGGAACCTGTTCTCGAAGTGTGAACAATCACTGGAACGGACTCATACGCATGGCCAATGATGGGGTAACAGTAACAAACAGTGAGTCTCTTGTTTTCGAATGGCTCAGGGATGCGAAAGACCCGAACTTCCGACAGGTGTCGGCCCTGTTGAAAGAATTAGGTTAGTACTTTTTCCGGTCAAATCCCTTTGTAGCCACAAACCCAAACAGGATAAACAAGAGGCCCGATCCACCAAGGACGAGGGATCTGCCAAAAATGCCTAAGAAGGAGTCGATAACCGCTCCTTCGGGCCTCCCGGGTCTGAAACGTACCGGTACTTCTTCCCCTACCAGGTATACGACCCCGGTCAACCCAGCAGGGGACTCGAAGCGAACAGGACTGGAACCTTGGGGAAAAAACTCAACGGTAGGATAGTAATGGTACCCGGTGCCATCATCCAGAAAGGGAACAGCATTTTGCTCGGTCCGGACATCCACCACGGTACCCCTGGCTGTTTGAGAACTGCCCAGGAAAACTGCTCTTTCAGCTGCGAAAATGAGACCGAGAATCAGAAGAATACCACCAAAAAACCAAAAAAAACGGGAAAAAAGTTTTGCTAATTCCATACCTGTTCCTTATACATTCATACCTGAACAAAATACTCATGATAAATCCCAAGGGAAAGTCCCAAGGGACAAAACCTTCAATTTGATTGTTTTTTCCTGATCCATAGGCAGATACGGTAGACGAGAACAAGGACATAGAGCCCTGTGCAGAAAATCCAAAAAAGCATTGCCAAAGGCTGATAACGAATAGTAGTTCCCAGAAAAAAAGCATGAACCAACACGAGGGGAAAAATAATATAAGTCATTCGGTGAATGATAGTCCATAAATCGTAAGAGACCTTTAAGCGATTTCTTCTTAAGGCAGGCAGTGCTACAACGATCAGGAGTGCAGCGGCAATCATGCCGGGAATCTTGGGAAGGTCATAGGGTAAATCCAGAAGAATTCTGCCCCAACTGAGCATCTGGAACTGGAAATCGAGAAAACCATGAAGAAAAATCATGAGAAGTCCAAGCATACCCAGAATCCGCTGATACAGAACAAGAACTGTTTGACCGAAAATCTGTTCAAGAACAGGAAGGCGGGAAGCTGCAAGAAACTGTCCGGCAAGAAAAGCCATTCCAAGCAATCCGGCCATGCGCTTTCCGTGGTGGAAAACATCGAAGAATTCGATACCATCGAACAGGAGAGCCAGAAACCCAAGCCCGGCGGGTCCAAAAATCAACAGGTATCCAACAATCCTTTTCATCCAAGCTCCTGAAGGTAGAGTGTTCCTAGAGTATAATAGAATTTGAATGGTAAGAGAAACAGCAGGACAAACGCATATGGTGAATCATGAAAGTGGAAAATACATAAACCCAGG
>SKVS01000139.1 GCA_007129335.1 Spirochaetaceae bacterium | reverse complement strand
TACCACATCCAGGGAAGAAAAAACCATGAGGCTGGGGCCGTTCAGGAGCTCCCGAAAACGGATGGAGTTTTTAGGATTCTGGCTGGCAGATATGAGGCCGGTCAACTTGCCCCGGCTTACCTCTTCTGCGTGACTCGGGCCGGATATATAAACCAGGTTTCCTTTGTAAAATCCCGGCAGGTAGTCTTCCATGGTCTCCAGGATGAGACGAGGACCCTTTTTGGTGTGAATAAAGCCCTTGGTGAGAACACCGATTGTTGTCTGTCCTTCGGCAATGGAGGGGACGGTAATAACCTGGCGGACCGCATCTAGAAGGTACAGTGATGCTGTTGAGAATATGAGAAAGTCCTTGTCCTTAGCTACATCGGTAATGGATGAGCTTGCCTTCAGGTTATCTGGTAGAACGACTCCCGGCAGGTATCGGATGTTTTCCCTTTTGCCGTTGATGCTGTCCACCACATCCTGTTCGAATGCCCATATATTCACCTGGTGTCCAGAATCTGCCAGGGTTTTTCCTACGGCGGTACCCCAGGCACCTCCTCCAATTAATCCGACTGTTTTCATAATGAGTTTGCTTCCTTACCAATAGTATTCATTGCTGTGCCCATGAGGTTTCCAATGTTCTATCCTGGTTACTATAGCAGATCTGCTCTTTCTGAAAAAGTCTGATAATGGCAAAACCGCAGCCAACTAGACAATCCACTTTGCGTGTTCATCTTCGTATTCGATGATTTCTTCGGGTTTGAAAAACAGAGCAATTTCCCGGGCTGCACTTTCGGGTGAGTCGCTTGCATGGATAACGTTTCTATTCATTTTTTCTGAATAATCACCCCTGATAGTGCCGGGAGCTGCTTCATCGGGATTGGTAGCTCCGCAAATTTTTCTTAACTGGTGGGTAGCATGTTCACCAGCCAACACCATAGCAATAACCGGCCCGCTGGTCATATACTCAATAAGGGGATCATAGAAAGGTTTGCCCTTATGCTCGGCGTAGTGTTGTGCAGCCAGCTCTGGGGTGATATTCATAAGCTTGAGAGCTTGAATCCGAAGACCCTTGTGTTCCAGTCTGCGGATGACGTCTCCCACAATGCGTCTTTGAAGAATTCCGGGTTTGAGCATTGCAAAGGTTTTTTCAAAGGCCATAGTCCATCCTTTTCCTTGTGATTAAGATGGTGAAACTATAGCATGGAACAAACCGGACAGGGCATAAATTGTCTTGAAGGAAGGTATAAATGATTAGAATAGTGAGGCTCTTGCAAAAGTCCCTTTTGCAAAGCCTCCCACAAAAACTACATTTTAGAACTTGTTTCATAAAAACAAGTTCTAAAATATCCCGATATTGTGCATGGCAATTTCAAAAATCTTTGAAATTGCCTCTACTAAGAAAGCTTTTCCTGGTTTTTCTTTTTTTGCCGGGGATTCTGTATGCTCAAGCTGCTAATTCAGGTGTTATTCCTTCCTCAGGGATAATACGTCTCATACCCGGGATTCCAGTCAATCAGCAGCTCGCAATTCCGGACGACTTCAATACTGTACAACGTTTTCGGGTTACTATTCCGGAAAATGCATTCGCTGTGCGTTTTGAAATATCCGGTTCTCCCGCTGATCTGGATCTGCATTTGTATCAGGGTGACCGGAGTATTTTTGCCCGGGCTGAGACCGATGGGTTTAATGAGGTATTGGTTTTGAGTCACACATCAAATCCCCCTATTCAACCCGGAGCGTACATTCTGGAGGTTGTTTATCAATGGAACCGCTTACCCCGGTGGGCAGGGCAGATTCATCGGGAAATTCCTTACACAATTACTATGCACATACTCCGACCCGACCCGGGAGCACCCCTTCGGCCCGACCAGGGTGGAATCGGAGGTACACTGAGCCCGGAAAATGGTATGATGCAGGCCTTTGAGGTGGATGTTCCTCGAGGAGCTGAGGCTCTTCGGTTTGATTTGGTAGGTTCGGGTGCCGATGTGGATTTATACATTTTCCGGGGAGGGATTGGTCCAAATCCGGGTAATGCGGCGTATTCAGCGGTTACTCCGGGCTCGGTTGAGTGGCTGGTGGTGGATCCTGTTGCAGATGCCACTGCCCGGTATGGTGTAATGATCCTTAGCCAACCCGATGAAGTATCATCAGACTTTACCCTGTGGATTTCCCTGGGTGATGAACCTCCTGAAGAACTCATGATATTTCCCGATCTACCCGAACACCTGTCGGGACTGTCCCGGGCATCATCCGCAACGGTGGAACTCATGGATGAATACGGTGGGGGATCGGGGGTAATCATTCATCCCCATGGATGGGTGCTGACCAATTACCATGTTGTCCAAGGATCCCATGAAACCAAATCTCCAATACGGGTAAATCTGACCCTTGATCCTGGGTTTCCTCCCCGGGAACTATTCCTTGGCGAGATTGTGAGGACCTACCCCGAAGGAGACCTTGCATTAGTGAGAATTACATCGGGCCTCTACGGCCAGGCACTGCCTTCGGGACTCAGATTTCCCTTTCTAGAAGTAAGCGACGGGAGTTCCCTCGTCATAGGTTCCCGACTGGATGTTCTTGGTTACCCGGGAATAGGAGCTTTAGGATCCCGGAGTACCATTACATTATCCCGAGGGGTTGTCAGCGGCTTTGAGCAGCGGGGTCAGTACCGGATCATGAAGTCTGATGCCCTCATTAGTCCCGGGAGTTCAGGGGGTGCTACCCTGGACAGCCAGGGTAGACTGGTAGCATTGGCAACCCAAATACGGTTTTCCCGGGATGGGAACAGTATTTCCTTCCATCATCCCCTGACCATGGTACCTGAGCAATGGTGGACCCTCCTGGATTTGGAGCAGCCAGGGGAAGAATAGGTTAGCTTATTCTTTGGATTGCAGTTCCATGAGGGCTGCGTTTGTTTCCCTGAATCGGCGCACCACAATTGGAAGAATTTTTACCGCAACCTCGGGATGATCCTCCATGATCGACTGAAAGCTCCAACTGGTAAGCACCAGACAGGTGGTAGGTTCTAAAGCCTTTACCGTCGCCGTTCGAGGTGCTCCATCGAGAATGCTCATTTCTCCGATAACATCGCCGGCAGTATGGTCGGCTATAATCATGACCGTACCGTCTTTACGGGTTTTTTGCACCTGAACCTTTCCTGATTCAATAATGAACAGTCCTACGCCTTGGGCATCCTGTTCCACCAGATTTTCTCCGGCCTGGAAGGTGCGGGGCGTACAAGCCTTGAGTATGGCTTTCAGGTGTTTTTGCTCGAGGGCATTAAAAAGGTTAACCTTTTTCAAATCATCAATTGTGTACATAGGGGCTCCTTTGTAGTTTCATTCCTTTTGCTGGGAAGAAAGCTGGTCTCATTGTGTCAGACCTCTTGATTGCTGGCAAGTAATTGTTTGTAATGCTCATGGATTTCCGGAAAGCTGCGGGTTGTAAACAGCAGCTCCCGTGTTTGGGCATGGGGTATTTCCCGGGTGAGCTGGTTGTATACCTCCTGAAAGGTTTGGGGAAGCCGGGAAACCCGCTTGTCCCCCGTGGTGAAAAAATCCGTTATTACCTTGTCCCACGGACAGTCCTTTTCCTGGGTAGCATGGGTCAAATGTTCATGATCCTGAAGGAGGGCGAAATATACCAGAAGATCCCGGGTTTCTAAAGCCATTCCCATGCGGAAAATATGACCGGCTTCAATAAGGTT
>SKVS01000242.1 GCA_007129335.1 Spirochaetaceae bacterium | reverse complement strand
GGTCCCTTTGGGCGGGGATAACATTCTGGTCCTGGGACCAGGAAAAGGAAAACCCTAGAATACCCGAAGGATCGGGAGGTGGAACAATACGGTAGCGAACCTGTTCAACATTGGAACGGCGCCCCAATTGATAATTCAACGGTACGATTTGAGGAGGGGCAGCTTGCTGGTCCGGCTGGCGGTAAAAAATCCTTGCAGAGACAGCGCTGCCGGATGCCCGGTTCTGCCAAAAAACATGAAGCAGATCATTTGCCCATACCAAAGCAGCGAAGGTGTTTACCCCCGGATTGGTAGAAATTGTTCGAAACTGCCAACCGGCGGGACGTCCTAATGCCAGAATTACCCGGGAATTTCCCGAAGGATTATCGAAATAGCTGACCAAGGGGAGTCCCCGGTACTCGCTGATTTGTGGATTACCCGCACCAATACCTCGACTGGAAATAGGTTCAGGAAAATCGACAAGACTACCATTACCCTGTAAAAATCCCCCGTAAATTTGTACATTCCTAGTCTGGGTTCTACGTTCCCAGACCAAATAGGGTCTGCTATTCACAATTCCTAAACGGGGGCGTTGATTATCGTAATTCCTTGGTTCCAGGTTTCCATCCAGCTCATCGCTTTGGTTCGTGACTAACTGGGGTTCAGACCAGCTTACCCCATCTGTAGATCGTTGAAGGAAGATTTGATACAGGTTCGATACGGTGGGGAGTACACCCTGATAAAGAACCCAATGTTCCCCGTTGACAAACTGATAAGACGGATTGAAAGTAAGAATGGTGGCAGGGTCAGTGGTAAATTCCACAAATGGTGACCATTGACCTCCGGATATACTCGAAGAAAACTGAAGGCTAGGTCGACCCGCTACATCCTGGGTTGCAAAGAGAAAATACCCTCCATCGGGTCGGGTAACAATGGTGGGAGAAACGAGGGTCTGGCCGGCAGAAGCCAACCCAATTGGGAGAAAACCCGCATCTTGCTGACCATCTGCAACCCGGTAAATTCTTATTGTCCGGGCATCTTCTGCTATTGCAAGAATTCCCTGAGAGCCCCCGGATCTGGTAAAAGAAAAAATTGGAGGAGGAATTTCCCCACTGAAGGGGGTTGGCGGGCCTATGCGCCGGGGCTCAGACCACTGAAGACCGTTCAGACTGGTTTGATATTCAACCTGAATAATCCCATCCTGCTCACCCGGGAGAATCCGCTGATATACCAAGTAAATCCGGTTTCCCAACTGATAACTTTGGGGGTAGCGAACATGGGCAGGAATGAGAAGCTGGGGCTCCTCGTAGTAAAGATTCATGAGACTGGGGGTCTGGGCAAGGCCAACTGAGTTCAGTACCGCTGAAAAAGCCATGAAGCAAAAAAACCATCGGCTGAATTTAGTCACCTACAACCTCCTTTCGATTCTATCGCGTAAGGAGATTAAGGGGGGGTACCCCTGATTTGCTGTGGTCTGAAGCAGTTGAAGTACAATAGCGTAGGCCTCGGCAAGACTTCCCTGGACAAACAAACTTTCAGCCCTGCGGAACAATTGCTCGTCTCCCGAGGTGAGGGCGAATGAAGCCTGCCCCCCTAGACGGATGCGGATGGTATCGGCCAGCAATTGAGCCTGTTGATTGTCCCGATTTAATATGGTTGCCCGCTCGGCAAATTCCAGGGCAGCGGTAAGAGTTGCCCGGTCGGTAGTATTTGCAGAAAGGCTGCGAGCTTGAGCCAGGAGACGGTTAGATTCATCGATTCGTTCCCGGGTAACCGGATCTTCCCTGAGCCCAAGGCGGATTTCCAGGGTGCGAATATTTTGCTGCAAGCCCGGATATTGGGGATTTATCTGTGCAAGGACCTGTAACTCCGTTAGAACCTCTATAGGGGCTGCGGTATTTATACGGCTGAGGGTGTCCTGATACCTGCGGGTAAAAAGTTCCTGAAACTCTGCTTCCTGGGTTACCTGGGTTATTCGAATTTGGAGGATTCGGGCTTCAAAATTAAAGGGCTTCATAAACAGGATATTTTCCAGATAACCCTCAGCCCTTTCAAAACGTTCGAGAGCCTGCTCTGTCTGTCCGGCCCGGAATAATCGGGTAGCAGACTCAATATCCAGTCGGGCAAGGTTTAAAAACTGACTGACCGTTGAGAACAGAGGATCGAACTCCGATAGTTCCCGTTCCTGACTCAAGGTTGTTGCTGAAGAAATCCGGTCCTTCAGGGTAACAACTTCCTGATTAGGATCCGTATTGGTAGTTGCCCAGAGTTCCTCTGCCTGGGTAACAATTGCTAAGGCATTATTAAAATCTCCCAAGTTATAGGCATTCCTTCCGGTAGTAAGCAAATCCCGGACCTGAAGAACCACCAATTCGTTCTGGGCAGCACGTATCTCATCACCTAAAACCAAAATAATGTCATCAACCTGATTCCTGAATTCCGGATCGTCAAGGAGTTCCAGGGCCTGAAAGAATGTATTCCGGGCATTTTCAAAGCGATCCCTGGCCAGGTCGATATTCAACTGCTGGGTTGCGGTTCGCGATTGATTTACGAGCACCTGAGCCTGTTGCCTCAGGACAAGGCTTTGATCAATGCGGTCCTGGGCATCGGAGCGCAGCGCAACCAATCGGGCAAAGAGCTCTTCTTGTCGTGCAAGGGTAGTATCCAGATAACTGATTCCCTCCTGGTATACCTGCCCGGTAGCAGAATCCAGAGCCAGCTCAGAAAATTCCAGAAAAAATTCCCGGGCGGTGCTCTGAAGTTCCCGGGATTGATTTACCAATTGCTCTGCCCCGTTCAATACCTGGACCGACTGGTCAGGATAACGGAGAATGACCCCATCCTCATTGGGACGTCCCTGGGTAAGGTTTTCAGCCTCATCGTTAAACTGGCCAACCTGGGATAGGAGAGGATCTTTTGCGTCTTGAAATAATGCTACAACCGATTCGAGTAGTGTCCGATTTCTGCTGCCAATTCGGTTTTGAAAATCCTGAACCCAATCATCGAGTACATCCCAACCAACCGCTTGCTCCGAATCTTCGGATGTTATCAACGGTTGTATTAGGTCGGAGTCCCGGTTAATCTGGCCCAATCGGTTTTCTGTGCGGAGGGAAAGGTCCCGGTACTGGGTAAGGGAATCCTGATAATCTGCAAGCACAGGGCTTACCCTGCTTTGCTCCTGTTGAGAAATCAGCTGATATTCCTGTTCGAAAACGCTTTGAGTGTGGATCAGCTTTGCTGTGAAAGAGGTAACCATGTAGGGTGCAACAAGTTCACCAGTTCGGTCTTGAACATCCGGTATTGGCTGAGCCCGGTATGCATAGTATAAATCCACTCCGAGGGTGTTCAATTCGAGGGCTCGTTGTGCAAGCACGGCGGCTTCTGGAAAATTTCTCCCGGTATATGCCTGGCGTGCCTGGGACAGGATGCCCAGAGTCACTTCTAAAATAGCTTCATGGAAATCCTCATTGATGCTAATCCATAAGGAATCCAGTAATCCTGCTATTCCTTCGCCGGTTGTTCCGGAAAGTCCTTGAATGAATTGCTGAATGAATACCAAATAGTCGATCAGCCGGGGATCGAGGGATTGGGCCCGTTCCATTTCTAACCCCAGTTCGTACATACTTTGGATGAATTGGGTGCTTTGCACCAGCAGCTGAACAAGGGGACCTGTTTGCTCGTCCATTTGTAAAGATAAGACTCCTTCATAATCC
>SKVS01000230.1 GCA_007129335.1 Spirochaetaceae bacterium | reverse complement strand
CGCCCTGGTCCGCAAGGGGGCCGAACTGGGAGCGGCGCAGGGGATCAGCCAATGCCGGCTGGTGATGAACAACGGCGCCGAGGCGGGCCAGACCGTCTTTCACCTGCACCTGCATGTGCTGGGCGGACGCACCCTAACCTGGCCTCCGGGTTAAGATCAGTCCGCCTCAAGGAAGCTGTCCCTCAAAACCATTTCCAGGAACCCCCATGAGCACGAAACTAGAAACCTTTCTCCAAAGCCTAAACCCCGTCCAAAAAGAAGCGGTACTCCACCATGGCTCGCCCCTCCTCATTCTGGCTGGTGCGGGAAGCGGGAAGACCCGAGTCATCATTGGCAAAATTGCCTACCTCATCCAACGCCAGGGCATAGATCCCCGGTCCATTCTTGCAGTGACCTTTACCAACAAGGCCGCTGAGGAAATGCGCACCCGAGCTGCGGATTTGGAACCCCGGGCGGGGGATGTAATGATTAAGACCTTCCACAGCTTTGGGGCTTGGCTTCTGCGCAGGAATGCCAGCCTGGTAGGTTTGAGTTCCCAATTTACTATTTACGACGACGATGACCAGCAGACCCTGTTAAAAAGTCTTTTTCCCGGAACCCAGCAGAACCTGCTTCGGGCACTTGCCCATCAAATTTCCCGGGCGAAAGATTTTGGCCTTACCCCGGACCACGATCTGAGCACTATTACTGGTGATCCGGAATTTCGGGCTGACTACCGTACATACGAAAAACGACTCCGGGAAATAGGAAATGCGGATTTTGGGGATCTCATTCTTCGGACAACCCATCTTCTGGAAGATGAACCCTTGGTCAAAAAACGAATTCATGAACGCTTCCAGGTTATTCTGGTAGATGAATACCAGGACTCGAACATTGCTCAATATCAAATGCTCAGGGCCCTGTGTTCCGACCAAACCTATATCTGCGTGGTAGGAGACGATGACCAGTCCATTTACCGGTTTCGGGGTGCAGAAATTGCGAACATCCTCCAGTTTTCTCAACACTTTCCCGGTACCGACACCATTAGACTGGAACAGAATTACCGGTCTACCGGCAATATTCTGGCTCTTGCAAGCGCTGTAGTAGGGAAAAATGAGGGCAGACTCGGTAAGGAACTCTGGACCCACAATCCCGACGGGGATCTTCCCCAAATTGTCATGCTGGACAGCGCTGAGGATGAGGCCAGGGAAATTACCGCCCTGCTCCAGCAGGACATCCGAACCGGAACACCCCTGACCAACACAGCAATACTGTACCGGACAAATGCCCAGAGCAGGCTCTTCGAAACAAGTCTGCTTCACGCTGCCATACCTTACCGGATCGTGGGAACCCTCCGGTTCTACGAACGGGAGGAAATAAAGGATGCTCTGGCATTCCTGAAGTTCATTGCAAATCCGAAGGATGAAATTTCCTTTCGCCGCATTATCAACAAACCCGCAAGAGGTCTGGGAAACGCAACCCTGAGTAAAATTCTGTCTCATTTGGGCCCTGCCCAGGGAAATATAGCCCTTGCCCTGGAGTTTGCCCTGCCAGGACTTTCTGCAAAGGCACGCACCGGAGCAGGAGATTTTCTGAAGCTCTACACCGGCCTGAACGATCCGCCGCAAAAAGGGTCTACCCTGGCAAGCTGGCTGGAAGCCCTTTTGGAGACCAGCCGGTTAATGGACTACCACCAACAACAGGACGAAATTGCCGGAACCCAGAAAATTCAAAACCTCGAAGAGTTGGTAAACGCGGCCAGCCTGTACCCCAATACTACCGAAGGTCTGGTGGACTTTCTCGAAGCGGTAGAGCTGGATTCATCCAGGGAAACCGGTGAAGATGGGGAAAACGGAGTAACCCTCATAACCATGCACAACACCAAGGGACTGGAATTTTCCCGGGTCATCTGTACCGGTATGGAGGAGGGTTTGTTTCCCCGGAATGGCGATGACTCTTCGGAACTGGAAGAAGAACGGAGACTGTTCTATGTCGCAGCAACCCGGGCTCAGCACCAGCTCGTGTTTACCACCTGCCGGACCCGGCGAATCCACGGAAGAATAGTAGACAGCCTTCCCAGCAGGTTTCTTGGGGAAATTCCTCCGGAGCTCCGCACCCTGACCAGTCTGGGAATGGGAGGGTACACAAATGCATTTTCCGACTCAGCCGGTAGCACCAGGAGAAAAGAAACCGCCTACCAGGGTGATTGGGGCCGGCCGGTAAACCTGGAATCCAGCAGATCCATGAACCCCCAGGCACAACAGCAGAAACTTAAAGCCACCTTCCCCAAGGGCACACGAATTTACCACGACGACTACGGGGTAGGAGAAATTGTAAAATCAACTTTCAACGGTTCCGACGAGGTTGTTTTGGTGCGCTTTGAGTCTGGACGGACTGCAACCTTTCTGCCAAAGTACAATCAGCTGGATCGTATCCAGTAATCCCCAGCAAGGACGCCGCCTATGTACCGACTGCCGTCAATCCGCAGGGCCCGGAATTTTCACCTGTACGGCTACGATGGAAATCGCTACCTGGACCTCTGGCAAAACCAGGGCAGGGCTTTCTGGGGTCATAATCCCCGGGGGTTGTCCCAGGTATTAAAAAACCACATTTCCCCCGGTCTGTACGCACCAACTCCCCATCCCTTTTTTCAGCGGGTTACGAAACTGGGGATCAAAGCTTTTCCAGGGTACACACCCTGGTTCTTCCCCAATGTACCCAGCGTCGAAAGTCAACTCAGGGACTGGGGTTTCATCCTCCCGGCAGATCCCTGGGACAGTTTGGAATGGGAAATTCGGGCAGGTGGCATTACCGCTTCCCTGTGGCGGCCCGGCCTGGATGGGGTGACCCAAGGGGACATTCTCTGTCCTATTCTCCCCCTTCCCGGAGCCTTTCTCGGTGCCATGATTCTCGTTTCTCACCAGAGCCCAGAGGGGAAGGGTCTATTGGACAGACTCCAAACCCATAGCACAGAGCTCCTTTCTCCCATACAATACATTGCCATGGGCCACATACTCAAAACCCTAGGCGAACCGGCTCCGAAAAAAGAAGGTGAAAATCCAATAGCTTGCCTCCCCGAGAATTTCCCCGGGTTTCACCGTCGCGGCCGATATTTGATTCCCCGATTCCACGGACAGGAATACTTCACCCTGTTTAAAAAAGCCCGCCAGGAAAAAGTCATACTGAATCCCCGGGACGGGGGCATTTCCCTCTTACCCGAAAGGGCCAGCAAGGGCGAGTGGAGCCTCATTTCCCGCATACTAGGAGATACTTTCCATGAATGATCAACTCATACTCTTAATAGTCCGGCTTATTGCCGGTTCTCTTGCGGGATTCACTGGAATTCTCCTATGGTCCCGGACAAGGGATCCATCGTGGCTATTCATAATTGTTTCCTCGATACTGTTCTACGGGGTCATTGTTTACGATGCATTACTCTTTTTTGGTGCATTGAATAATCTCCCCTTCGGACCCCAGGGAAGGCTGTTAAGCGAAGCTATTCTCCGAGGTATTCCCTATGTGTTTTTAAGCATTGGATTTATTCTCCGCAGAAGATCCTGATTCTTCCGTTACATATACTGTTGAGTCAAGGACAAACGCAGGGCGAATGTTGAAAGTGGAAAATACACAAGTCCAGGAGTACTAGGTCGCTCATGACTATAGATTCAAACCAATAACTCGACAATTGTCGAGTTATTGGTTTGAATCTATAGT
>SKVS01000327.1 GCA_007129335.1 Spirochaetaceae bacterium | reverse complement strand
ATCCCCTGGATGGTACAGCGATTCATCCGGAGTTGTATGCCATTCTTGAAGACCTTGCCAAGAGATGCAAGATTGGAATTTCAGCTTTGTTAGGACCGGGAAAACTTGAACAACAAGACAAGAGAGTGTTGGAAAGCTGGAAGAAGCAGTGGTTTTTTCCTCCCAGCCCATTTGGAGAACCAACCTTTCGGCTCATTCAGGAAGAGTGTGAACACTACGGCAGGGTAGCTGAATTTGAAGTTCATCAATTCAGAGATGACCTTCATTCCCTTGAAGATCTGGAACAAGGAATGATTCTGTGGGCTAAGGTTACCAACCTCACCTCATTCGGAGCCTTTGCAGACCTGGGGGTTCATCAGGATGGGCTCATTCACATTTCGAAACTTTCGGATCGGTTTGTCAGGGATCCTTCAGAGGTTGTCCATCTGGGACAGTGGGTTCGGGTGAAGGTTCTTGATGTTGATATTCCCCGTAAAAGAATCAGTCTTTCCAGGGAAATATCATCCCCTTGAGGGTTCTGGTACCAACCCTCTCTTCATCATCCATGAGCAGTACTCTCCAGGGAATTTGCTGCTTCTTGTCCGAAGGGTTTTCTTCCAGAAAGTCGTACTTGTAGAGACGGAGTTTCAGGCTTACCTGGCGGAACAGGGAAATGGATCCCGGGCCAAGCAGGAGAAAGGCTGTAAAGGTGGAGAGTACCAGAATAATCCCCGACATAATAAGCTGAAATAGGGTGAACATGCCGTTATCGAAAAATAAAATGAAGGATTTTTTAAAAATCTTTTTCAAAGACGTATCCAGCTGAAAGGATACGGGGAAGAGGTATTGGCTGGCCAGGATCCAAAGAACGGTCATCCAGAACAGAAAGACCAGTGCAGCCAGGCCGAGCAATCCTGAAAGCCCCAGGTAAAAAGGAGTAATAAAAATCAGCAGTACTCCAATAATCCCATGGGCTGCTGAAATTGCCAGGCTAATTTTCCAGTGTTTTTTTACCCCGGGGATAAAGTCCCGGAATTCAGGTTTATCATAGTTTGCTATACGATAGGTAAAATTATGTACTCCCCCGGTATACAGACCTGCAATGAGAAAACCACTGAAGGTCAACAGAAAGCCGACCAGGGGGTAGGTTTCGACCATGGGCAGGGCAAAGTAAAGGGGTAATCCCAGTACGATCAAATACCCGATATTAATCAGGGCAATAGTAAAAAAATTATCCCAAAAATCAAAAAACCATTTTTTTATGGTGAACAAAATCATTTTCTATCCTTTTCGTGTGTGTTTTTCGAGTCATGAATCCTGTAGATTAGACCTGCCCGATGCAATACCGCGGTTTAACGGGAAAACCAGTCAATGATTTCATTGGCTACCCGTTCCTTGTCTACATGGGTGGTTATCAAATGGCTGCTGTTTTCCAGTACAATGGTTGAAGTCTTTTTTGATCCAATATTCGCTTCAATAATTTTTGCTGCATAAGGCGGTACGGTTGTGTCGGACCGGGAAACAAAAATCAGGGTCTCTGACTGAATTTTGGGAAGGAGCCGAATTGTCCGTAATTGCATCTTCCGAAGCATTGCTGCGTGTTTCACCCAGTTATAACACTCATAACGACTGCGCAATTCCTGCAATTCAGGACTGTCGTTGGGATCGGGTTCAAACACCTTTGGAGTACGAGGGACAAATTTCGAGAACAGGGGAGTAAGGGTAAAATGCTTTCGGGTTACCGCAACCGCCGGGGCAGCAAGAGCCAGTCTTTCAATAGGAAAGGTACTGGCCAAAAGAAGGCTGAGTATTCCTCCCATACTTAGACCAGCCACATAAACCTTGGAAACCTTTTGGGACAGGTCCTCGTATGCCTGGGTTGCTTTTTCAAGCCATTGTTCCGAATTGCTGGCAAAAAAATCCTCAGAATTAGTGCCATGGCCAGGAAGGCGAACCCCATGAACGGTAAAACCTTTTTCTCCCAGGCGTTCACCCAGATATTTCATCTCGTACGGGCTTCCGGTAAAACCGTGAATAAGGAGCACTCCCGGTTTATCCGGTTCACCGGAGATAAAGATTTCTTTCGCTATATCCAGTACCTGGGGATCTGTGGAAAAGTCCTTTGACTCATGATTCATAGTTGGCTATCCTTAATCTGTGGTTCTTCCTATATTGTCATACCCTTTCCGGGACAGCAAGGGTTATTCGGGTAACTTTTTTCGGTGAGGTGGAAGGACATAGTAAATATACTGCTTTTGACTGTCGATGATCATAGGGTAAAGTGAGGCTGTAATGAAAATTGGAGTATTTTTTTCCCGGACAGGAAGGGAAACCGCCAAAAAGCTTATGTCGGTTATCCAGCCAATCGGGGGCGTTGAGTTACACGGATACCAGATTGGAAAGAACTGGGAGGAGGTAGACGGTCAGGAAATGACCTACCATCTGAGACAATTTGATTTTACCCTCATTGTTACCGGAGACAGTCATCGGGTTTCCGATTTGGGAAGTTGGGTTTTCATGCTCATTGGATATGTCATGGGCCGCGATGGGGTTGTGTGCATGTACGCAACCCAGCCGCTGTCAATTCAGGGTATGTATAAGCATATTCCGGTTTTTTACGGCGAAGATGAGCTGGTCAGTTTTATTAAGGAAGAAAAGCAGATTTGGGCTCAGGATAAGACCCTTCTTACGGCAAAACAGCGTTTAGCTGATCTTGGATTAGGACTGAATGAAGAGGCCTTGGCTCAGAAGGTTGTAAAGGGCGAAAGGGATATTGTGCAAGATTACCTGACCATAGGATTCAGTCCCGATGCCCGGGATCCTGCAGGATCACCTTTGTTGGTTCTTGCTATACGTAATGGCCACGATGCCCTGGCAAAATCTCTCCTTGAATGGGGTGCAGGTGTTAATGTCATGAGCGAAGACCGGGGGAATACTCCCCTCATGGAAGCGGCTGTTCGGGGTTCGGTAACCCTGATGGAACAGTTCATTTCTGCCGGTGCTGAGTTGGATGTACAGAGCAAGAACGGCCAAACCGCCCTGATGTTGAGTGTAGGGGAGGGCCATATTCCCGCTGCCATTTGTCTTATCAAAGCTGGAGCTGATCCTGATATTTCTGACCAATTAGGCATGACTGCGAAAAAATACGCGGCCTTGTTTAACCACCAGGCAGTGCTTGAAGCAATTCAGGGATAGTGGGTTTTCATGAAATCTGGAAATATATTCGAAATTATTCACTTAAAAAATCCCGATGGAACCTCCCGGTACTATCATCCTTTTGTGAGCAGAGAGCGTATTGTATCCCTTGAGTTTGCTACCGAGTTGGAAGGCAGTTATGGAATAGAACCCCAGGTGGATTCCTTCCGGTTGTTTCGTGAGCAAATGTACAAGAATGTTCAGAATGCAGTAACCTCAGCCTCTCTGGAGAAATCGTTCATACCCCGGTTTCTATTGAGCGCTTTGGTCTTTCTGGTAACCTTTTTGTTTTTTTCCCTTGTAGTTCGTGACCCGGTACCTCTTCTGGACGAGTTGCTCTTTTCCAGCATTGCCGCAGGAATTACCTGGGTTGTTAGCCGGAAGAAAAAAATTCGAACCCTTGGTGAGGCTGACCAGATAATGAACATTCGTCAAAGGCTGGACTCAGCTTTTTTTACCCCCGACCCGGGTATTTTTCAACTGGAACAGCTTTGGCATAGGATTTACAAGGAAGCTCCGGATCAACCGCCCCT
>SKVS01000027.1 GCA_007129335.1 Spirochaetaceae bacterium | reverse complement strand
CCAGAATTGAAGACTCAATATTTGACCATCACCACTCCATGGAATCCACCATGGCAAGAAGTGTCATCCGCAATTCCCGGTTTCATCAATCCCAGTCCATACTGACAAGTTATAATGGTGCAATAATCCAGGGATGCAGCTTTACCGGCAGCGATTTAATGTACAGTAGATTCATAGAAACCCGGCTGACTAATGTGGAACTGAATGACTGCAATCTGAAATCCACCCATTTTATATCTACCAAATTCGAACAGGTGAATTTCAGCTATTCGAATCGTGAAGATGCATTGTATGAACCCTAATCGGGAATACTAACTATCTGAACATCTGAATATCTTTATATAAGGGATGATTTCCATGGAAGTACTGAGTTTTTTTAGCACGAAGCATTTGCAGAATACTTACATTGTCCATCAAGAGGGCAACTCACAAGCATTGCTGGTAGATCCAATGGAAATAGAGGTTGCACTTTTTTCCCTTCTGGAAAGCCATAGTCTGACCGTGGGGGGAATAATTCTTACCCATGTGGACGACCGAAAAGCAAACGCTGTAAGAAGCTTGGAAAGGATTTACGGCCCGATTGAAAAATACGGGGGTAATGAAACCATAGAAACCATAGAAATAACCAATGTGAAAGAACTGGATGACTTTTCCAGTTGCGGTTTTTCTTTACAACCAATTTTTATACCAGGCCATCATAGCGATGCTCTGATTTACAAAATTCAGAACACCTTATTTACCGGTGATTTGATCAGCGCAGGGTTAATAGAAAAGGCCGATGAAAGTTATGGCAGGGCACTTCTTATTCATTGTCTTGAGGATACCTTGAAAGCCCTCCCCCCGACTACCATCATTCTTCCCAGCCATGGACCACCGACCAGTGTAAAAACAGAACTGGAGACGAACTACGATTTCCATCATCAAGAAAAAAGCGAAGTATCTATTTCTTCCAAGTTGTTTTTCATTGATTACTAGAGGATTGTGCATGGACACCATTTTTTGCGAAAGCAAAAATGACAAATTTCAAAGACTTTTGAAATTGCCTGACTAAGGAAATTCCATCTCATTACGTGCCAAAGGTTCGGGACTAGCCGGAAAGGCCTGAAGCGCCGTAGGCCTGGGCAGCCTGAGCGGGAGTCTGGGTTATCATGGGTGCATACTGCCGGACAATGAGGTCTGCCAAACCTAAATCGCCGTTTCGAGCCATGAGCCTTGAGTATTCGGTGTACAACATGTCTTCAAAAATATCTTCGGCCATGCCACCGTTAACCAATTCGTTTTCCTTATTCCGGGTAGCCCGCATTGCATCCAGCATTTGCTTAACCAACAGCGCTTCAAACTCCTGGGCTACCTCTTTTAACCTGTCTATCTCGGTAATACCCGTTGTTCTTGGGAGACTGCTATTCTGGTTTATGGCCTGAAAACGCCCTAGTATATCTGCCGATCCAGTGGTCATGGTAGTCATTTCATCCTATTCCTTCATTCTTAACGCTTCAGACTGGCAGCAATGCCCAACATGGTATCGCTGGTTTGCACAGCCTTGGAGTTAAATTCATAGGCCCTCTGGGCTACAATCATATTCACCATTTCTTTCACGATTTCAACATTGGACATCTCAAGAAATTTATGAATGGTTTTGCCCATTCCGTCGAATCCCGGTTGGCCACCGATTGGATCTCCGCTGGCATTGGTAACCTTGAGCAGGTTTTCTCCCACAGCCTGTAAACCAGCGGGATTCACAAAGCGGAATAATTCCAGTTGTCCGACATCCAATGGATCATCCTGCCCAGGAATTTTCACCGTTACCCTGCCATCCTGGCTGATCGCAAGGGATTCCCGGATAAAACCATCGGGTAAAACGAGATCAGGCATGAGCCTGTAACCGTTGGAATTAACAAATTGCCCATTGGAATCTATTTTAAACGAACCATCTCTGGTATATCCGAAGGTTCCGTCGTAGGTTAAAACTCGGAAAAAACCCTCACCTTCAATGGCAATATCGCTGACATTGCCGGTGTTTTGCAATGAGCCCTGGGTAAAAATCTTCTGGGTTGCCGCAACCCTTACCCCGTGTCCGATTTGTACCCCTACGGGAACCAGGGTTTGCTCGGTTGCAGGGGTACCGGCAGTTCTGGTGGTCTGGTACAAGAGATCCTCAAAGTCAGGCCGGTTCTTCTTGAACCCGGTGGTGTTTACGTTCGAGAGGTTGTTTGAAATAGTATCAATGTTAAATTGCTGGCCAATCATGCCAGCTGCAGAAGTCCAAAGGGATCTCATCATAATCCAGACTCTCCTTAACGCATCATCATTGCTTGATTCAGTAATTTATCGGTTGCCTGATCCTGAGACTGTATAACTTTTTGATTCGCTTCATAGGCTCGGTTGATTTCGATAAGCTGAACCATCTGGCGTACCGCATTAACATTCGATGCCTCAAGAAAACCCTGGCGCACCTGGGGCCTTTCACCGGGATCCATAATAAGGGATTCCCCACTCTCCCGGGTTGTACGGTAGAGACTGGATCCCTGTTTTTGCAGGTATCGGCTTTGATCAACCGTAACAATCCGTAACCGGTCTACCTCTTCGGTTTCATTCCATTCATTTTCATTCATGGAAACAAGTCTCATGGGGTCATCAGCAAATTAACGGTTATAAAAAATGACCCCGTCTTGATTCACAATAAAATTATTCAGTTTTAGTTGTATGGGACCGTCTTCACCGAGAACCGGATACCCCTCCTTGGTTACTAGCAGACCCTCTGGACCTATATGAAAACTGCCGTTGCGGGTCAACCGCTCCCCGTAGGGAGTCTCTACCACAAAAAACCCTTCTCCCTCCAATGCCAGATCAAAGGGATTACCCGATTCCTGGAAAGCTCCCTGGGTAAATACAGTAAAAATTTCGTTTACCTCAACACCTGTACCAAGTTTTCCAATGACCGGAGCCTTGTCCATGGATCCCAATACAGGATTTTCCCCCGATATTGGCAGGGAAACAATATTGGTATTCATTCTTCGCAAGAGCAATTGGGGGAACGCTTTATGCACAGCTTGATCTTCCTTGTACCCCGTTGTGTCAACATTCGCCAAATTGTTGGAAACCGCGTCCATTCTCCATTGCTGGGCCATCATTCCGCTTGCGCTGGTATACATTCCACGTATCACTGGTTAACTCCTGGTAAATTTATCGGCAGGTATGGTGCTCGAATGAAGAACAGGAATGAATTGATTTATTGTAGATTAGCTGACCGTAGACCCAGGGCAAAGGCATATGGCAAATTGGTTCGGGGAAATGACCTATTTAATGCTCAGTTGTGGGATTTTTACAACCTAATTGGGCTATTTTGCCAGGTTTGATTGCCATATGCCTTTGCCCTGAGCTGACCGTAGACGGCGGAAGATTTTTTTGCTATGTTTTTCAGGTTATCGAATCATATCCACAAGCCAAAATAGCTCAGGGGTAGAGCAGCTCACTCGTAATGAGCAGGTCGTGAGTTCGAATCTCACTTTTGGCTTTCACTTTTTTTATGTAAACAAAAGTTTTTTTATGTAAACAAAAGCGAACCCCGCTTATCCCTTTCTGCGGGTTGCTACAAACCTCTGCAAATCATGGATATTCTTTATTACAATCCGGTCTGGGTAAATCTCTATTTTCCGCTGATTAGAAAACTGGTTGAGGACCGTCTGAGTTTTATCCGTTTACAACCCCGCCCAGTG
>SKVS01000254.1 GCA_007129335.1 Spirochaetaceae bacterium | reverse complement strand
CATAAAGGATAAAGAAACTGAGCTGGAATCTCTGAACAAAGAACACGATCTGGTAGAAAAAACTCTCCTTGCTGCAAGAAAAGAGGCAGCGGAGGTTCTTGATCTGGATTAATTCTTAGAGAGTGTACTGAAACTTGAAAAAGACACCATTGCTGGTGGAACCCCTGCGTTCTATAGCACCAAATGTGGTATGGATGAAGAGCTTTTTACAAGGTTCAGTACACTCATTAATTCTTAAGGGGAGAGGAGAAATCCTCCAATCTTATACAATGAATCTTCACCACCAGCCCAATCGATCCGGACCTGGTAAAGCCTTCCTTTCTCCAGGACAATGTTCGATTGGCTTTCCAGACGAACATGAGTTGCGTTGTCGTAAACGACACCCCCATCCAGCACTATTTGAACTCGAATAGGGGATGCCGGCCACAGGGTCGATTCAAACCGGTAAGATTGGGTATGTTCAACCTCAAGAGCAAATTCCAAAGGAAGAAACCGGGCTTCAACCTGAAACTCCAAAGCCCGGTCATCCAGAACCTGATCAGCAATTCTTCCATCGTAAAGAAATGTAATGCCTGGAGAATCTTTGTCTGGCATAATGGTTCGGGCACCTCGCCCCCCTCGAACCGGTACAAGAAAATCTCCGGGGGTACGAAGGGCTCCGAATCCTTCGGGCCAGAACACCAGAAATGTTCGGTCATCAACCCAAGCATCCGCAGCAACACTCATGATCCGGGTCAGAGAGTTTTGGGCAGAACCATACCCCAGGGACAATTGCCCTGGAGCAAGGTTCAGGGTTCCAAGGTAAAGACCCGTTCCCCCATGGAAAACCTGTTGCCCCTCGTTGTTTCCGTTCAACACAAGCGGCCAGGCTTTTTGATCCCTTTGGACTGGTGAAACTACCACCGTATCATTCCCATGGACAAATGATTTGCTATTCCAGACTTCCTCCAGAGAATAATCTATTTGCCCGGTCTCATCGACCTTCAGTTCAAGGTGTATACCCCGAACCGAACGCTGATCATCCTGAACGTACAACATCCAACCCGAATCTCCCGGGTAGGGGCATCCTCCGATTACCTTCTGAATTACCGGTTCAAAGTCAAGGGACGACAGGTTTTGTGTTTCATCAAATCCATACCGAACGGTAAAAAGGGTACCTGATCCATTTTGACCCCCCAGGGGAACCCAATCCTTCTTTCTCGCCAGGGAATCTGAGGCCTCACTGCTGTCCAGAATGACAACAAGATCATTTCCATACCAATGGAGTTTATGACTTGGTAAGGATTGAACAGAAAGCACTTCTTCGCCGTCAGAAACACGAACTACCTGTAAACCTCGGTTTTTCACTGGAATAATCAAGGTTCCAAAACGATACTCCACCGGAAACGAAAGAACATCGGGTCTAATTCTCTGCCAAACGGTTTCTCCGGTTCTGCTATCCAGAGCAATAACTCCATACCCTGCCACTACCTGGATAATATTGCTTCCCAAAACGAAGGGAGGTCTTTGGGGAATTACCGGAAAGGCCGCATCCCACAAGGCATCCTCGGCTGAAAAAACAGCCCTCTGATACTCCCTGGAAAAAGCAAACAAGTCTTTCCCTGAATACACAAGCCACCCGGGGCCACCGGGAACTGCCCATACCCCAGGCGATTGAAGCCGAAAACCCGAAAGAGCATTCCAGCGGCCATAGCCCTGGCCGTCCAACCAGGATGATTGAACCTGGAAAGGGTAATCGGATAAGGGGATGAGCGGTTCTTGTACATCCGGGGTTACAGGTTCTGCAGGGGCAACGATAATCCCAGAGGGACCTTCCTCAACAACGGTCTCTGTACAGGACAGGAAAAAGAGTAAAATCATAAGGATAATTGAAAAAATACCCCTAGTCCCTTTGGGAAAACCCTGCTTATTCAACATCAAATTCCCCTAGTAGTTCCCGGATTATCCAGACAAGGTTCTCATCGGTTCCATACATATCTGAGATATAGTTCAATGTATTCATTGGGGACAGTATACCTAGACGCTGGTACTCAAAAATACGTAAGAGAAGAAAATTCCGGGCAGTTCTCCGGGTATATACCATCCCCGTGTCCAGGGGGTGCATGGACACCCAAAAGCCCAGGGCTGCCAGAAAACGGTCCGCATGACTCATTACATCGATGGGATCAGGACGAAAAACCATATGGGGAAGGTACTGAAACACCAGGAATGTTACCGGATGATCTGGAGGAAGATTCAAATCATCCAAAATCAAGGGACGACCCATCCTGTCTTCTTCGGTATAGCTAAGGTCATCAACCAGTTGCCGGGGGAACAGTATTCCCCATTGGGAGAATACATTGCTTAATTCGGAAAATCGGGGCACCTGATCCTGTTCATAAAAATTGGAGTACAGAGTCTCAATAAACTGGCTGTCCATAACATCCGGATAAGGATGTCTGAGGCTTCCAAAAGCAAACCATGACCGAATAAGTGACAGGTCGGGTCCTTGAGCATCGAGGTTTAACTGATCATGGGTCCGATTGACAAAGGATTCAAACCACTGGGCAATGGTATCGGAAATTTCATCAGATGGCTGCAACACCGGCTCCGATACAGTTCTTCCCTGATAAACCCATTGCAGGGCAAGGCGATGCTGAAGTAAAGACACCCTGTTCCAGTGGTCCCTATCTTGCTGGGAACCAACCCGCTGGGGACTGCGGCCGGTAATGATATTGTACTGAGATTCTGACTCACTCCAGTAAACCTGCCACGCTTCGGGCAAGAGGGAAAAACCCATTCTATCGGACCAGGATTTCAGTGCAAAGGTTCGCAGAAGGTCATTCATTTGAGACCTGCTGTAGGCCTGCCCAAAGGTGGAGTCAATTTTTTCAAGGTAAGAAGCAAAGCCGGGCAAAACCGAATCGAATGAACGAAACCTTTGGTGATTCAAAAGAATGAACACCCGCAAAGGCAAGGTATAGGTCCACAGCTCATGACCGGAAACGGGTAAACCAAAAATTTCCGATTGACGATGGAGCGTATAAAGGGGCCCATAAAATGCTTGAAGGTCCCAATACTCCGGATTCTCCGGATTTTCTTGCCAATCGTGTTCCCATAAGGCTACGCCTAATTCCCACCAGCTCTGCAGAAACTCAGAATAACTGCCCAGGTAGCGGTCCCTGGTATCTTCATCAACATCCTGAAAAGAATCAAAAAACCAATGGGGAATGGATGGGGAAAGCAAAAACAAGCGATCAACCAGGGTAGTTTCATGTAATTCATTCACTAAGGCTTGAACCCGGCTGGAAAGAATACCATGGCTGATAGGTATTTCTTCCAGTAAGGTTATTTGTTGTTCAAAAGGTCGCAGATTTTCGGTATTCTCTAAATGTACCAGGGCGTCCTGAATGGTTACCAACCTGTCAAGATAATCATGGTATTCCCGGGCAAGGGTTTCAATAGTTTCGGTGTCCACGGCGGAAATGGAATAGTAGCCCTCGGGTACACCGGGGATAAAACGAGAATCGTAAAGAGTACGAACATTGGGTAAGGCATGAACCGGAAACAGGCCAAGAAACCAGAAGAAAAGGATTGCCATGAGTACCGGCCGTATACACCGAGAGAAAACGATAACCAGATACGCCTCCTTTGCTCATATGGTTTGTGTTCAGTTCTTAGGAAAACACTATGATATACTACACTAATTTGGAATGGGATAAAAGCATAGGCAACAAT
>SKVS01000038.1 GCA_007129335.1 Spirochaetaceae bacterium | reverse complement strand
TTCTGGACATAGCCCTGGTCTACGGTATTCTCCTGTTTGCCGATCTTCTGGTTGTCGCCCGCTACCTGGAAAGGGGGGAAAAAGAGAAATGATGGTTCTGACGGTTTTGAGCAGCATTTTCCTGGTCCTGGGGACCCTTTTTGTTATGGCTATGACCATTGGGATGCTCCGATTCCCCGATGCCTATACCCGTCTTCATGCCGGGACAAAGGGACTGACCATTGGGGGAGGACTTATTCTCCTGGGAGCAGCCCTGCAGGCACCGGATATCCTGTTTGGACTGAGGGTATTGCTCATTGGTTTTTTCCTCTTGTTGACCAACCCCATTTCCATGCAGGCCATAGCCAGGGCAGCCTACCGTGCAGGAAAGGCCCGGCGACATTTGGTACTGGACGAGTACCAGGAATACCTGGAACAAAGGCGGAAATCCCATGAACAGTCTCGGTGAATATATTGCCCTCATAATTATTCTTGCCTGCCTCGTTCTTTCTGCCCTCAGTGCGGTACTCATTCGGGGACAAATAACCACAATAATTGTGCTTTCGGTTTTCAGTGTATTGTGCGCGGTTTTGTTCGCTATGCTCCAGGCTGTGGATGTAGCCATGGCTGAGGCGGTTATTGGAGCAGGTTTTCTTACGGCCCTGTTCGTTACCGCAGCAGATAAAACCCGGGGGCAGGGATCATGAACCAGAGCTACGACACCTCCAAAAAAATAAGACATCTGCTGGCGGGTATTTTTACCCTGTCTCTCGGAGCAAGTCTGATTTGGTTAATTCTTGAAGCTACAGGTATGCCCCTGACCCCGGACCTTGGATATGTCATGAACAGCGTGGGTGATACGGGCAGTATTAACGTGGTAACCGCAATTCTCATGGATTACCGGGGATTCGATACCCTGGGGGAAGCCTCGGTCATTTTTACCTCGGTTGCAGTAACAGCAGCCATTCTTGCTGAACCAGTATTTACCCTGGAAAGACCTATACTCAGTATTATTACCCGGCGGGCAATTGCCTACCTGGTACCGGTATTCTTCATGTTCCCCCTCTACGTCATTACCCACGGCCACCTCTCCCCAGGCGGGGGGTTTCAGGGAGGGGTAAGCCTGGCCGTACTGGTCATTCTTACCCATGTTGTGTTTGGCCATAACCTGGCTATGAAAAAGATCCCTTTTTCCCTTCTCACTATGGGAGAATACTGGGCTGCCCTGAGCTTCGGGATTCTCGGTCTTTTGGGAATTTTTACCGGAGTTGGATTCCTGGCAAACCTGGCTACGGGTGTTCCCCGGGGCATTCCGGGACAGCTTCTCAGCGGAGGACTCATTCCCGTACTCAACCTCATTGTAGGAATAAAGGTTGCAGCAGGATTAAGCAGCCTCTACATTACCCTGGAGGGAAATCCACGGAGGAAAAAATGAATCCCCAGATTCCTGTTTTCATTACCGCCGCACTGGTGTGGGCTATCGGAATTTATGGTCTGATCATTCACCGAAACATGATCCAGATCTGCGTCTCCCTGAGCATTATGGAATCAGCTGTAATTATTTTACTGGTAGGCCTTGCCTTTGTCCCGGGAGGTTCTGCACCAATACTCGATGGTCATACCGGCCCATTTGCCGATCCGGTACCCCATGCCCTTGCCCTTACCGCTATTGTTATAGGTGCTGGCTTCCTTGCAATAGCCCTGTCTCTGACCGTGGCAATGTACCGGAAGTACGGCACTGCGGATGTAAAAAAACTCTTTCCCTGGGATGAAACCCAATGAGGCTGGATCCGGTACTTCTGGTAGTTACTCCCCTTATTTCCGCCTTTCTCCTTTCCCTGGTGAAAAAGCTTACCCCCCGGCTTGCCCCATCCCTTGCTCTTGGGCTATCTGTATTCACCCTTGTTCTGTCCACCCTTCTCGCGAAGGAGGTCTACATCAACGGACCTGTGGCATCCTACCTGGGAGGTTGGAATCCCCGGATTGGCATTTCCCTTCTGGCAGACCAGGCTTCGGTCCTCCTTGTGCTTTTGGTTTCCTGGGGGCAAACACTGGGTCTGGTTTTTATCGCCAGCTACCGGGGATTTACCCATTGGCCGGGTAAGTACCTTGTATTTTCCAGCATCTTTACCTGCTCCCTCATTGGCATGGCATTAACCGCCGATCTTTTTAACCTGTTCGTTTTTATCGAGTTGTCAACGGTTGCCACCATTGGCATTATGGCAAAACCGGACAGACCGCTGGGATCGGTGGCAGGTTTTGTGTACCTCATTGTTGCTTCGGTGAGCGGCTCCCTCCTGCTCATAGGTGTGGTGTTGGTATATTCAGCAACGGGAAGCCTGTCCATGGCTGTTATTGCCCAGGAAATTCACGCTCTTCCGCCAGGGCTGTACTGGGGCATTCTCCTGTGCTTTACCTTGTCTTTAGGGATGAAGTTCGGCCTGGTTCCCATGCATTTCTGGCAGCCCTGGGCCTACCACGCTGCAGGCTGTACCGGTGCGGCTCTGCTTACCGCCTTCGGCATGAAGGCATATTTGTTCGCCTTTTTCCGGGTGTTATGGGTTCCCCTGCAGCTTCCTTCCATGGCCCCGGTTTTCTTTCCTGTTCTTACCCTGTGGGGCCTTGCCAATATTATCCTTGGTCATACCATGGGGCTGATCCAGAAGGATTATAAAAAATTGCTGGCATTATCCAGCACTGCCCACGGGGGGTATATTCTTGTCGCAGCGGGACTCGCAGGCAGTATGGGAACTACCACCGCTGGTCTGTTCGCCCTGGCTGCAGGTTTTTTCCACATGCTCAACCACAGTCTTGTTAAGGCGTCGCTCCTGTGGGTGGGGAGATCATTCCTGAAGCAAGCTTCCTCATCCACTATTGATGTGCTCAAGGCATCGCCCCTGGGAACAGGAATTTTTGTCCTGGCAGCCCTGGGAATTGTGGGCATACCCCCAACCGGAGGATTTGCTTCCAAGCTGTTCATTGCTTCTTCTGCCGGAACTCCGGCACCGGTTATCATTATTGGGCTGGGAACCCTTATATCCCTGGCGTATTATCTGCGGATATACCTCATACTCCGAGACCAAACATCTACCCCCAGTATTGTAAAGAGCAATGGCACTTCGGTTCGTGAACTGAATTCCCTTTTCGTTCCGGGAATTCTGGCAATGGGTGTACTGTTCATAGGTTTCAGTTCCTCGATTATCATGCCTGTGTTGTTGAATGGCGCAGGAGCCATGATGGACTCGGGAACCTATATTCTCCATGTTTTGGGGGATTTGCCATGACAGGGAACGTTTACCGACTGTTTACCCCTTTTCTCCTTACGCCCCGGGGACTGGAACAGCATATTCTCTGGCTCTTTGTGTTTCTTCTTATCATGAATGTCATTCACCTGATTCAGCAGCGTCGCCAGGACCTGCTGGTACCCGTCATTATTCACGGGTTGGGGGGGATGGCTGCTGTTCTTGCAGGGAACCTGATTATCTTGTTGATTTCCTGGGAGGTGTTGAGTTTTTCTGCCTTCTCCCTCTTGTGGCTGAACAAAGAAAACCGAGCTCGACGGGCAGCTGTGCAGTACCTGCTAATGCAGGTGGGTTCTGCGGTGTTCTTTTTTATTGCCATAGCAATCCATGTGCAGAATGGCGGAACCTACACCCTGGAAATCCTTCATCCGAGCTCCCAACCCTTTCTCCTGATTGCGGTAGCCATGAAAACAGCAAGCGTACCCCTTCATTTTTGGCT
>SKVS01000142.1 GCA_007129335.1 Spirochaetaceae bacterium | reverse complement strand
GAGGAAACTGAGGAAGAGTTTCTTGAAGCAGCTGAAGAACTGGGAGGACTCGTCTCCTTTTAGAAATACAATTCATACGGAGTAACTGTGGAATCTGAAAATATTGTACACCTGCCGGTAATGGTGCGGGAGGTTTTGGAGGCGTTGAAACCTTCAAGCCCAGATGGTTCCGGAGACTTCCTTATTGATTGTACCCTCGGAGAAGGCGGGCATTCAGAACGCTTCTTACGTGACTATTCCCAGATCAGGGTACTCGGACTCGATCGTGATGCTTCAATTCAGGCAAAAGCCAAGCGGAGGCTTTCCTCCTTTGGTGATCGGGTCAATTTTTACCTTGGTTGGTATAATGATTTTTTCTGTCCTTATCCACTGGAGGAAAGACCAACACGAATCCTTTTCGATTTGGGTATTTCGGTCTTCCATTATGTGGAAAGCCAGCGGGGTTTTTCCTTTCGACTCGATGAGCCCCTTGATATGAGGCTCAATCCTGATGAGGGGGAGTCAGCTTGCGATGTTGTTAACACCTATTCGGAGAAGGCCCTGGCCGATTTGATATTTGGCTACGGGGAGGAACGGTATTCCAGGCGGATAGCAAGGGGTATTGTCCAGCGGCGCAGTAGCCAGCGGGTTTTGACAACCAAGGATTTGGCAGAAATCATTTTTACCTCGGTTCCTGTTTCTTACCAGCATGGCCGTTTACATCCCGCAACCCGGACCTTCCAGGCCCTGAGAATTCATGTAAACAGGGAGTTGGAACGGATTCAACAGGCTGTAGAACAGGCTTTTCAAATTCTTGCTCCCGATGGTGTACTGGGAATTATCAGTTTTCATTCATTGGAAGACCGAATTGTGAAAAATTTGTTCAGGGATTGGACGAAGGCCTGTATTTGTCCTTCCCATCAGCCGATGTGTAATTGTGGGGGAAAACCCTTGGGAACTATGGTGCAGCGAAAACCTTTGGTTCCCACCGAAGAGGAAGTGCGGCAAAATCCCCCCTCCCGGAGTGCAAAATTCCGGACAATTCACAAATTGCGCGATAAGAGAGATGAGCCATGAAAAGAGTTATGACAGCACTGTTTTTGCTCCTATTGCCTGGAATGTTTCTGGGACTGGTATTCCTCAGTGTGAATCACTACATGGTGGATCAGGAAATCCGGCGAATGGAAACCCTGCAGGAGAGGCTCATTGAACGGAACAAACGGCATATTGTTCAGCATTCCATGCTCTCAGGTCCAGGTGTTATTTTAACGAGGGTTCAGGAAGAATTAGACAAATCCTTTGTCCAGCCTGAACAAATTATCTATTTACGAGTTGCTACGGAAGGGGAGAAGTAATGTCTCTGCTGTTTACCATAAAGGAATTGCAGTTCAGGTTAGGTGGCTTTCTTTACTCTGAGAATCAGTGGAGGTCCCGGGGTCTTTCGGTATTTGATCCAGGAATAGGAATTCAAGGATTTGCGGTGGATAGCCGGTTGGTAAAAAATACAGACATGTTCTTTCCCCTGAAAGGCGAGCGGGCAGATGGCCATGCCTTTCTTCCCGATGTAGTAAGATCGGGATGCAGGGTAATCCTTGTAGATAAGCAGTATTACCGGAGAAATGCCATCTTAATGAAAAGATTGTTCGAGGAAAATCCGATTGTAGTGTTTCCTGTAGCCAATGTCCTGTCTGCCCTCCATGTTCTTGCCCGACTGGTTTTGGGAAGAAGGCAGTTGTTAAAAATAGGTATTACCGGTAGCAACGGGAAAACAACAACCAAGGAGTTAATTGCTTCAATTCTTAAATGCCATAAGCCAACATTCATGACCCCTGGTAACTACAATTCGGTTATCGGCATACCCTTGGTAGTTCCTGCAATTCGGGATGAACACCAGTACGGTATTTTTGAGATGGCCATGAGCGAAAAAGGGGAAATGAAGAAACTTGCGGATCTGGTTTTTCCTGATGTCGGACTCTTGACCGGAATTGGAACTGCCCATATCGGGAATATCGGCAGCCAGTTAGGAATAGCTCAAGAGAAATTTGAAATATTTCGGAATTTTCTTCCCAGTAGTACTGCCCTGTTTCCCGAATCGGACCCTTATGTGCGCAGACTTGAGCCGAAAGTCCGGGGACGGAAGGTGATCTTTGGTCCGAATTCCACCCCTGGTTTTGGCGGCGTAATTGCCCAGGGAATTGGTTGGCAGGATTTCACCTGGATGGGCAAGCCGGTGCGCCTGCACCTTTCGGGAGAACATAACCTCATGAACGCTCTCGGGGCGATAAGCCTTGCCCAGACCCTGGAAATTGATGAAGAATCCATTCGTACAGGTCTTGAATCCTATAAGCCTATTTTCGGGCGTGGTGAGGTTCTCAGGGGCAGGGTCACAGTCTACAGCGATTGCTACAATGCTAACCCGGAATCCATGGCTGCAGCCATACGGAACTTCTCCGGGCAAGACGGATCTGGCAGGACGGTATTCATTCTTGGGGATATGAAAGAACTGGGTAGGTTTTCCCAAAAGGAACATGAAGACCTCGGCCGCATCATTGCCGAAAAGAATCCTGACCTGACCCTGCTCTTCGGCCCGGAAATGCAATGGACCTTCAAAAGTGCTGGATCAGTGCTGCCTGAAAATAGATTGTTTTGGACTGACGACTGGTCGGACTTTGTGGAGCTTGTTCAGCAGAGCGTTGAACAGGATGATGTTGTTCTGCTCAAGGGCTCTCGATCCCTGGAATTGGAGAGGCTGCACGGCATCTTGTCCCAGGTGCAGGAGGCTAAAAAATGTTAAAAGAGCTTCTGTTTCCCCTTGTACGTTATTTTACGCCCTTCAATGTATTTCAGTACATAACCTTTCGTGCTGCTTACGCTGCTGTCACCAGTTTGTTGTTAACCCTCCTGCTCGGGCCAACGGTTATTCGTATTCTGAAAAACAGAAAAATCGGAGAAGGCATTCGAGAAGACGGACCCCAGTCCCACCATAAAAAATCAGGGACCCCAACAATGGGGGGTATAATGATTGTTCTTGCAACAGGTGTATCGGTATTTCTCTGGATGGATATTCGGAGTGTGTACACCCTGGTGTCCCTGGTAGCAATATTTGGATTTGGATTCATAGGATTCATAGATGATTACATTAAAGTTTTCCTCCGCAAGAAAGACGGATTATCCTCCCGGCTTAAACTGGTAGGACAGTTTGGGGTAAGCGGGCTTATACTTTTCCTCCTTATGTTCTACGGCCACGAATCGACCACCGAGTTGTTTTTTCCTATGATTAAGGGAGCAATTATTGATTTGGGTTGGTTTTACATACCCTTTGGCATTTTCATTCTCATGGGCTGGACAAATGCTGTAAACCTTACCGATGGTCTTGATGGTTTGGCTTCTGGTTTATCCATTATGGTTGCTCTGACTTTTGGGGCTATAGCCTATGTTGTCGGACGGGTAGACTTCTCTCAGTATCTTCAGCTCCCATACATCCGGGGTGCAGGGGAAATTGCAATACTGAGTTTTGCCTTGTTAGGTGCCTGTGTAGGATTCTTATGGTACAACGCTAATCCTGCCGAAATTTTCATGGGTGACACAGGAAGCCTCATGATCGGCGGTGTTTTGGGTACCATCAGTCTCATGATTAAAAATGAATTATTATTGGTCATTGTTGGAGGGGTGTTCATCCTGGAAATTTTCTCGGTCATCATTCAAGTAGTGAGTTTCAAGACCCGGGGTAAACGGGTGTTTCT
>SKVS01000192.1 GCA_007129335.1 Spirochaetaceae bacterium | reverse complement strand
TGAATCACGAATTAACCGTTTCAGGTACATGATTCTAGCTGACTCTACGGAACAGAGGGTAAAAATTCTTGATGATCTTGCAAAAGATCAAACCGAGGATTTTTATCAGCTTTTTAGCATAATGGATAACCTTCCCGTGACAATCCGTTTGCTCGATGCCCCCTTACATGAATTCCTCCCTCATGACACCAAAACTATGAAGGAATTTGCCGCACAGGCTAAGAAAGACGGTGTAGGATTGACCCTTTCTGCCATAGAGGAACGGAGCAACCTGCTCCGGGAATTTAATCCTATGCTTGGGCATAGGGGAATAAGGGTTGCAATTTCTTATCCGGAAATATACCGAATGCAGACCAAGGCAATCTTTGAAGCAGCTTACCGCCTGAAACAGGAAGGAAAAAATCCTCGGCCCGAAATCATGATACCCTTGGTTATGAATCCAAACGAATTAAAAATTGTTAGGAATGGGAAGAAAATTGAAGGGAAACACATACTGGGATTGCGGGATATTGAAGAACAGGTAAGCAAAGCTTATACCTGCGAACCCCTGGATTATTCGGTTGGAACAATGATTGAACTGCCGGCTGCGGCGTTGAATGGTTCGGGAATTGCCAGGTATGCTGACTTCTTCAGCTTCGGGACCAATGATCTTACTCAAACTACCTACGGAATTTCCCGGGATGATTTTAATACCTTTTTTTCGGATTATACCGAACTTGATTTATTGCCTCATAATCCTTTTAAGGTACTCCAGCCCCAGGTAAAGGAACTCATTATAACTGCAACCCTCAGGGGCAGAATGGTTCGTCCTGACCTTAAGCTTGGATTATGCGGTGAACATGGAGCCGAACCTCAGAATATTGACTTTATTCGGGAAGCCGGACTCAACTACGTGTCGGTATCGCCCTATGGAATTCCCATTGCAAAATTGGCCATAGCCCAAATGAATCTCAAAGCCGGATCCTCCTAACAAGCGGTTATTGGGAGGTAAGGGCTTGTTCCAGGTACTCACACAGACCGGAAAATGCTTTGAGCAGATAGAGTTTTATGAGGGTTTCGGGAACAAAAGAACTTTTTGGATAATTGGTTAACAAGAAGAGGAAGTTTTTCTCGGCTTTATTCCGGGTTCCCGGGCAAATAAGGCCGTTTTCATTGTATAGTTCCAGAATTCCCCTGCATATGGATTCGTCTAAAGCAATGGATCCCTGGTTGAAGTATCTTTGGGCCTTTGCTTCAGTGCCGGAGTAAACACAGTGAGGCTTGGGTTTAATAAGCATGTTTTCATAAAAACCCGCAGAAAAATCAAGAATAGCCCGGGCCTGCCCGTGCTGCAGCGAACTCCCGGGCCATTGTAGGGTATACTCCAGTTCTTCAATGACCTGGGCAAGCCTTTTCAGGGACGCTCTGTACCGGTGCCGGAGGATCCCTTCCTGTCTTAAATAGAGTTTGTCCATTCCATAGGTAAAGTATTGGTTTATTTCGGATAATACCCGGTCATACAGATTGCCGATTCTTGATTGCATGGAAATACTGTAACCCGAATCGGGATGCTCGGGTTTTTCTGGAGTAGCAGTAAGTTCCTGAATTGAAGCGAGGTAGAGGGTAACCGCGGTATACGCTTCGGTTAGGCGAACGGTCATCTGATGTGACCACTCGCTTCGATCCTTATTTCTGTCAGGATGGTATTGCATGAGCAGTCGTTTGTAAGACAGATTTGCTTCTTTCAGTGAGGCTGATTGATCAAGTTTTAAAAATTCGAAGGCAGTTGTAACATTCATTGTCTTTTTTATAGTAAAATACAATAAGAGACTTTACAATCCTACAGAGGAAAGCATTTTTATTTCTGTTACAAAGAAAGGATGGATCAGCCGTGGAAAAATTTCTACCAACATTTGATGCATACAAGGCGGGGAAACTGCCAAATCAGCAGGGATTTATATTAAGTATTTTTTACCACCATTCGTCTACCTTTACCCGGTACGAGTTGGTATCTTTTGGCAATGTTAAGGATATTTACCAAAGCGATGAGGGACTGGTATTTCAAGCTGAGGGAAGAAAGCTCTATATTCTCGTAGAACCAGCAGGATGGCCGAATAAACACATTGAGCCTGCTTATCGGAGCGACTCTGAAAGAATACCTTATCGGTTCAAAGAAGTAATTGCATTTACGACCAATCGACAAGATAAGGTCTATATTGGTAGAGATCCGGTGGTAACCTATACTTCCTTCACGGTAGTCAATCCTACGGGTCACGATGTTTCCTACGTTTTTTATCCCATAGATGATGTTAAGGCAACGATGTTGGAGTTCCTTCGGCTTTCTTTATGGAAGCAGGCCCGGGTACCCCAGTCTGATGCCCGGAGACTTCTGGAACCTATTGGTGGAGTCATAGACAAGATCCAAAGCATTGAGGGCGGTTTTCACTAGAACAACATCCCAAAGAAAAGGTAAAGGTAGTTTGCGGAAATTCCCGCAACTATGCCCCCAATGGTGTGGGAGACCAGGGCCGATCCTATCAGGTCTCTTCGGTTCAAGGAATCCATCATACCTGTGTGGGTGCTGAGGAAGCCGGACCAACACATTCCTATGGCGGTAAATACTGCAATGTCATTTCCCGTTACAAGGCCCTGTTCGATGAATCGGGGAAGAAGGCCCAGTGCTGCTCCAACCGCTCCGAGGCTTGTGACAGGGAAGGCTATTGCCTCAGGGTTGGAAAATCCAAAAAGGGCGTTAAACACCGGTGCAAAAAAGCTGCCAATAGCAGGGAGTATGGGAACTCCTTCATAAGCAAGCCCCTGGTATCCCAGTTCCGGCACTTTTGGACCCCAGGTCAACATCATAACCGAAGTCGAAATAATCAGAACCCCGGGAATAATTGCAAAACCAGCTTCCAGGCCGTTTTTTCCTCCATCGAGCAAAGCATTCAATAACCGAACAATGAAGGTCTGTTCCTTTGGGGTAATGATTGTGGTTTGATCAAAGGGTTCCTGTTGTTTCGGAGGGATAACATCAACAATACCAATTTTCCGGATGAGCAACCACTGCATGAGTCTCGTGCTGGTAAATGCTCCAATTATTGAACCCAGGAATCCAATTCCCGCTTCCTGATAAAACCCTAAACCCATCATGTACGTAAGTACTATAAGACCCATGCCGAAAGCTGTTCCGAAGTTTGCCAATGAATATAACTGGTGTTGCTTATAGTAACTGGCGTACCCCTTGTCCCGGGCAAGACTTATAACCGCAGGATTATCCGACAAAAAGGTAAGAACCGCTGCTAAAGAGGCAACTCCGGGTAATCCGAAGAGCGGCTTCATAAAAGGAGCAGTAATTTTTTCAATAATGGTAACTGCTCCGAATTCTATGAGCAGAGCGCTGAGAGCGCCAACCAGTACAGTTATGGCTACGAGGTAAAAAACAGTATTGAGAAGCAGGTCATGGGCTGTGTTTGTTATGGTGTTTATCATGTTGCCGGTTCCCATAATTGACCCAATGTAGCCAAATACCAAAGCAAGCACTGTAAAGGTAATAATCCCTTCGACAAATGGTCTTGAAAAACGTTGCTTCTTTTCCATGGAAACCTTCTTGATACAGAGTTTAGAAACGATAAGAGATAAAGGTGGAGAATTTACCCTGAACGAGGGAGAATACTCCAGCAAAGGGGAAGCCAGGATACATTGCCGGAAAGAAAACTCCTCCATCGAAGCCTAATTCCAAATCGGG
>SKVS01000396.1 GCA_007129335.1 Spirochaetaceae bacterium | reverse complement strand
CTACCTTAACCATGCCCCTGGGAGTGGAAGTTATTCTTGATGCCGACAAGGGTACTCTGGAGTTCCTTGAGGCGGCAGCCCGGTAGAGTTGTACAGAGTGTGCAGAAGGGAACGTATGAGAACAACCTGTTCAATGTGGTCGGCAGGCTCCCACAAAGTCGCTGAAGAGACGGAGAAACGCCGGGTGTTCACCAGTTAGCGCTTCCGGGTGGAACTGGACTGCGTTAAGGTACCAGGAAGAATCCTGATATTCAAAGGCTTCAACAATACCATCGTCGGTTGTAGCCGTAACTTTTATATCCTTGCCCAGTTTACCGATTGCCTGATGATGGAGGGAATTAGTTTTTACCTTACCACTGCCCAGACATCGGCCAATGATGGAATCACCATCGGGTATGAGAATCCGGTGATACAGTTCATCGGCTCCCAGCCCCTGGGGAAAATGATTCTGGGACTGGGGGCACTGACTGGGAATATCCTGGATAAGATCACCACCCAGGGCAATATTAATAAGCTGCATACCCCGGCAAATACCAAAAACCGGAAGGCGGCGGTTCCGGGCAAGAGCAAAGAGGGCCAATTCCGATTCGTCCCTGGTGTGGGAAATTCGGTTGACTCCCCGAACCGGTTCCTGATCATAATAGGAGGGAGCAGGATCTCCACCTCCGGAAAAAATAATGCCGTGAATGAGGGAAATATATTCTTCGGCAACTGCGGGTTCAAGGTCAAAGGGGAGCAGCAGAGGAATACCCCCTGCAGCCTTGACCGAGCGGGTATAATTTTCGCTGAGGCTGTTGTATCGTATTGTTTCCCTGCGTGAAGGAGCCGTTGTAATGCCAATTATGGGTTTCATGGTTTGAGTTTGTACAAGAATAGGAGGATGTGCAAGGGAGTACATTCCAATTGGACAAAACAAAGTTGAACCAAGAGACTGGAAAAAATACTCATAGGAAATAAGGAGGGGTCTATGGCCCAACTGGAATTTGATGGATGTAAAACCCTGGAACTTGCCAGGGAATATGGAACTCCCCTGTATGTGGTATCTGAGGCAATGATCCGTCAGCGGCTCCAGACCCTGAACCGGGATTTCATGAAAAAGTACCCCGGCAGTCTTGCCCTGTTTGCCAGTAAGGCCCTGTTAACCCTGGATATTTGTAAAATTGTTGCTTCCGAGGGATTAGGGCTGGATGTGGTAACCGGAGGGGAGTTGTATACCGCCATAAAAGCCGGCTTCCCAATGGAACGGGTCTACTTTCACGGGAACAACAAATCCGAAGAAGAGCTGATAATGGCCCTGGATCACCGGGTTGGTCGGATTGTTGTAGATAATCAATACGAACTGGAGCTGCTGAATGAGCTGGCAATACAGCGGGGGATGCGGGCTCCCATAATGTTTCGTATTACCCCGGGAGTCGACAGCCATACCCATAAGCATATAACCACCGGCCAAATCGATTCGAAATTCGGCATGCCCCTGCATACCGAGAGCAAGCAGGTCTTCATGGGCGCTGCCATGACCATGGAAGGAATTGATTGCTGGGGATTTCACTTTCACGTCGGATCCCAGCTTCATACCAATGAATCCCATCGGAAAGCCACCGAAATCCTATTGAACCTGGTAAAGGAAGTAAAACAGGACTACGGCTTTGAAACCCGGGAACTGAACCTTGGTGGAGGCTACGGAGTCCGGTATAATGAAAATGATGATCCTAAACCCCTGCATTACTTTACCGATGCCCTCATGGCCGATGTGGAAAAACTCTGTGGCAACCTGGGTTTGCAAATGCCCAAAATTGTCATAGAACCTGGCCGTTGGGTAGTGGCTGAAGCAGGAATTACCCTTTATACCCTGGGTGCAAAAAAAGTCATACCCGGGGTGAGGACCTATATCAGTGTGGATGGGGGCATGCCGGACAATCCCCGACCATCGCTGTACGATGCCCGCTACGAGGCGGTAGTAGCCAACAGACCCGATGATCCGGCAAACGAGCTGGTAACCATTGCGGGAAAATGCTGTGAAACCGGAGATATTCTCATTAAGGATATTTCCCTTCAGGCCCCCAAGCCTGGGGATATTCTGGCGGTGTATACCACCGGAGCCTACAACCATTCCATGGCCAGTAACTACAACCGCCTGCCACGACCGGCAATGGTTTTGGTGAACAAGGGAACTCATAGACTTTCGGTACGCCGGGAGACCTACGAGGATCTGCTGGCCCGGGAGGTTCTAGGGTGATTGATCAAAAAGCCAAAATTACACAACAAGCACAAGTGCTCCACCAAAACAGCATCATTATCGACGGACATTGCGATACCATTCTGGATACCCTCGGCTTGAGCGAAACGGATAAAACCATGGGTTCCCGGGACATTGCTGTGCGAAGCAATCAGGGCCATGTGGATATTCCCCGACTCATGGATGCAGGGGTAACCGCCCAGTTCTTTGCATTATTTACCAGTGACGAACATATGGGAGACCCGACCGCCCATACCTGGCGGCTGTTAAGAGCGGCCCAACGGATCAGCGAATCCAGTCCACACCTGATTCCTGCAACAACTTCTGCAGACATTCTGAGTGCTAAGGAACAGGGCAAAATTGCTGCCTTCCTGGCCATTGAAGGCGGGGAGGCCATTGGCACCAGTCTGGAGACCCTGAAGGAATTTTACCAGGAAGGGGTCAGGCTCATGACCCTGACCTGGAATCGGCGAAATGCTATTGGTCGGGGAGTGGGAACCAAGGGCGATGATGGGCTGAGTGATTTTGGCAGAACAGTAATTGGCGAAATGGAACGGCTGGGAATGATTGTGGATGTGTCCCATTTGTCGGATGTAGGTTTGGATGATGTGCTGGCAATTGCGACCCGCCCTTTAGTAGCCTCCCATTCCAATTCCCGACAGGTGTATCCCCATCGGAGAAACCTGACCGACGAGCAAATAGCTGCCATTGCTGCCACCGGTGGACTGATCGGTCTAACCCTGGTGGGTGTTTTCCTGGACTCCGATCCCAAGCGAGTGACCATGGACAGGCTGATGGAGCATCTGGATCGCATGGTCGATGCTGCGGGGGTGGATCATATAGGCCTTGGCACTGATTTTGATGGATTTACTGCACCTTACGGGCTGGTAATGGAAGATTGTACCGGGCTGCCGGGAATCACCGAGGCCATGTTGCGCCGGGGATACCGGGATGAAGATGCGGCGAAAATCATGGGGGGCAACTGGCTGCGGGTAATTCGGGAAGTAGTGGGGTGATTTCAATTCAAAGCTTCCACGAATAAATTTCAACCCCATGGAGCAGATGTTTTTCTGGTTGTGATGCCGGGGGAAGGTCTTCAGGATCTATGGGTTGGGTTCCGTTATCGGATCCTACAAGACGTTTGTCCTAGCCCGAGCGTAATTGGCGCAGCACCGATATGAGGGTGTCTATTTTGTAATGCTCCGGTTGGTTAACCGGCCCAGCTATATTAAAGTTTTTTTCCATATGCTTGAAAGTATAATCCTTAAAAGAACTGGGTAGAAGAAAGGTTATTAATTGGACTCTTTATGTACAGATAGAACTGGACTAATAGAACTGTACTAATCTGCTCATTACCAGAACGATTCAACGATTCGGTTTGTTTCTGCCAGGGGAATTATCTGTACCCCTGGTGCGGTGAAGGATTGAGGGCCATCATAAACAAGAAATCCGGGGAGTTGATTCTCGTCCAAAGGTGTAAGTTCCTGGAACT
>SKVS01000319.1 GCA_007129335.1 Spirochaetaceae bacterium | reverse complement strand
CATATCTACAAGCACCCTGCCCATTTGACGAACAGGCCATAGAATCATCCAGACCGAAGAAATGAAAAGCAACAGAGTCCCCAGGGTAATGGTTCCATTCACTGCCCATAGGGTACCGACACTGAGAACTGCTACAACCTGGGTTAAGCTCATAATGTCAGAACTGGCCCAATAGGTGGAAAACCATTGAATAAGCTTCATGGTGACTTCGCTGTAGTGATCGTTCAGTTTCCCAAAACGGCTGTATTCATAGGATTCCCGGCCAAAAGCCCGGACTACCCGAATACCCGTAAGGTGTTCCTGTACAAGGGTTGTTAAAGCAGCCTCTGCCTCATCGCTTTTCTTGAAACTCGATTGAATTTTTTGAAAAAAGAATACTGAGGACAGAATAGCCAAGGGAATAATTGGCATTGCAACCAGCGCAAGAGGCGCATGAATTGAAAAGGTTACCACCAAACTGGCAACAACAAGAAACAGGGCATTGCCTACCTGAACCAATTGCAAGGCGAGAAACTTCCTTACCGTATCCACATCGCTGGTACAGCGCTGCAGAAGATCGCCTTTTTCTGCGTTGCCATGATACTCAGCGGGTAATCGATTCAAATGACTGAACAGGCGGTTTCTCAAATTCCTACAGCTACCTTCACTGGCCTGGGAAGCAAGATAACCCGAGAAAAAAACTATAAGTCCCTGCAAACCAGCTGCCCCAATAAGGAATAAACCGGGAATCCAGAGATTTGTCCTCAGGGTATCCAGGCCAACCCGCTGGAAGAGAACCCCAATTACAGGATGAGTCGCAATATCTTCCTGACCAATCACCGAGTCAATGGTTGCCCGAACGATTAATGGCGGGGCATAGGACAAAAGAGCTCCTAAACCAAGAAGGCTGACTGCCAAGAGATACAATGGTTTAAATCCCGTCAGGTTATTCCACATAAGAAATAAACTATTCGGTTTGGTTTTCATACATAACTCCAAAAAATTACCATGGATGAAAGACTGCAATGGGGGAAAACCCAAAGACAGAAAGCCAAAATATGGACAGGGGTGAGAACTGTTAAACTGTGCGGGGTAAAAGAAACAAGATTAGGTTGTCAAAGATTGGGTATCTTGAACGGAATCTCAGGAGCAACCATTTCGCACAGCCAGTTCGTTCCAAACATAACCAGTGGGGTTCGGGAGGTAATATACTGTACTGCTAACATGGTTTAATCTCCTTTCTTGCAACCCAGGGTATTTACGAGTGCTAAATAACCTGGATTTTTTTATAATACTCGGAAATTCAATTTACACGCAAGTATTTTTTAGAAAATTTACATAATCTCTTTCGGGAAGAGGTTTAGAGACATAAAAGCCCTGAATGTATCGAACCCCCTCATCGTACAGGAAATTAAGCTGTTCTCGGGTTTCCACCCCTTCAGCAATAATGCGAAATCCCAATTCATGGGCCAGGGCGATAATGGCTCGGACAATAGCCCGGCTTTTTTCGTCTTTCTGAAGGTTAAAAATAAAGCTTTTATCGATTTTCAGGTAACCCGCAGGGAGTTTGTGTACATATGAGAGACTGCTGTACCCGGTACCAAAATCATCCAGGGAAAATCCTACACCCCCCTCATGAAGTTCGGTCATGAAAGAGATCATCTTCAGGGGTTCATCAATAAGCGTCCCCTCGGTCAGTTCCAAATGAAACTGGTAAGGTTTAATATGATAGGCATGGAGAATACTTTTGAGAATATCATGGAGATCTTCATTTCGAAATTGTCTGGGAGAAATATTTACAGAAACCCCCCGGCATTGAAGACCTTCCTGATTCCAGGTATGAACAGACTGGGCAACGTGGAAAAGCATCCATTTTCCCAAGGGAATAATGAGCCCCGTTTCTTCAGCCAGAGAAATAAACTGATTCGGCTGGACCAGCCCTAATCGGGGATGATTCCACCGGATAAGAGCTTCGGCGTAATGGTTTTTAATTTGGATTGTCTCGTACTCTATTTCTATTTCTACTATCGGCTGAAAATAGGCGGTAAATTGCTTGTCTAATTCGGCAATTGATTGCTGTTCTAGAGCTTTAATAATACTGTTTTGCAAGTCAATTTTTTCTACAACTTGTTCCCGCATAAAATCATTGTAAAGAGCAAAAGATTTTCCCGCAGTTGCTGCCCATTCTAGGGCAAGGTCAGCATTTTGCAGGAGATTACTTTTTCCAATTCCCTGTTCGGGAAAGGTAGTAATGCCTGCTACCGAATGAACATGAACATTATAACCTGAGAATATATGGGGCTGAGATATTTCCCGTTGGATGTATTTTGTCAGGCGAACAATGTCTTGAGTCTCATAACTGCCTTTAAGAACAATGAGGAACTCCCTGTCTCGGATATGGTATATTCGCCGGGATTCTAAAAGGGCAATGATTCTTTGGGATATTTGGTAGAGGACCCATTCGGACATATTTGACTTTAACGTTCGTTGAATTGCGTCGTAGTTCTGGTCAAGGCGGATGAGGATGAAGGCTCCGGATAATTGAGTATCAGGAGAAATCCTGGAAAAGAACATTGCCATATCTTCTTCCATTTGAAGATGGTTCGGCAAACCGCTAATAGAATGAAGGCGCATCCGTTCCTTGAGCCTGGAAGAGTGCATTTTATGGTCATGGATTATTTTTAGTAGGTCCTGAATCCTCCTGATCAGGAGACTTTTTTCATGCTTGAGTTTTTTGACCTTGTTTATGAGTTGCTGGATGATGTGGTAGCTTTGTTGCTGGGTCAGCGGATGGTGCTTACTCCCGTTCGTATTCCCACGGAATCCTTGTCGTGCATTCATACCATGCCCTGGGCTCTAGAGATGTTCCAACAGGGAAATGAGAAACTTCCAAACGGAATTGACCGATTCAATGCGTACCCGCTCTGCCGGAGTATGGGGAGCCTCGATATCCGGTCCGAAACTGATCATTTCTATTCCCGGTATCTTGTCGCCAATGACCCCGCATTCCAGGCCTGCGTGTATTGATTGTATTTCTGCTTTTGACTTACACACCTTTTCGTAAACTGAAAGACAGGATTGAAGCAGGGATGATTGAGGATTTGGCGTCCAGCCAGGGTACTCCCGGGTGAATTCGGTTGTAAAACCGCAGGCATTCATAATTGCAGCGGTTTTTTCTGCAATCATATCCCTCTGGGATTCCTGGTCGGATCGCTGACTAGTCAGGGCAATGAAACGGTTGCTTTCGATTTTCACTGCGGCAAGATTGGTGCTGGTGGAGACCAGACCGGGTATTGAGCGGCTCCATCCATAGATTCCATGGGGACAGGAAAGAAGAAATCTCAAGATGGATGTTTGGCAATGGGAAGAAAGAGGTTTAACATTCGGTGTCGGTACCTGTTCGCTTACCCCTAGGGTAAGTTTTGCATCCCCCTCACCCAGTTCTTGAATAAAAACCTTTTGCCATTGATTAACCTTCTTAGAAACAGAAGGAAGATCTTTGGTATATAGTTGGGCAAATGCCTCCCGGGGTATGGCATTATGCTTATCTCCCCCGTAAACGGAAATAAGTCTATTGTCCCGATCCTGTAGAATATCCCCAAGCACCCTGCCCATGAGTACCAGGGAATTACCTAATTCCATATGGATGTCTGCACCCGAATGACCACCTCGGAGACCGGAAATCTCCAGTTCAAAGCATTGGTAGTCCCCAGAAGAAAAATCCTGGTCAGTTTCCAGGTTCAAGGTGCCT
>SKVS01000397.1 GCA_007129335.1 Spirochaetaceae bacterium | reverse complement strand
CAACTTATTTTCGACTTAAAAAATGCAAATCCCCGGGCAAGAATCAGTGTAAAACTGGTTTCTGAGGTAGGGGTAGGCACCATAGCAGCGGGTGTCGCCAAGGCCCACGCGGACCATATTCTCATTTCTGGTCACGATGGGGGAACTGGAGCCAGTCCGCTTACGGGTATAAAACACGCAGGATTACCCTGGGAATTGGGACTCGCTGAGACCCATCAGACCCTGGTCATGAACGACCTTCGCAGCAGGGTGGTTTTACAAACCGATGGCCAATTAAAAACCGGGCGGGATGTGGTCATCGCAGCCCTTCTCGGTGCGGAGGAATTTGGGGTGGCTACCGGTGCCCTGGTATCGGTAGGTTGTATTATGATGCGTAAATGCCAAAAAAATACCTGTCCTGTCGGAGTTGCAACTCAGGAAACAAAGCTGCGGGCAAAATTTTCCGGTCGTCCTGATCATGTGGTGAATTTTATACGGTTCATTGCCGAAGAAGCTCGGGAACTAATGGCTGAACTGGGCTTTAGGACTGTGGATGAAATGGTCGGGAAGGTGGAGTACCTGAAAACCGATGAAGATGTTCTTTCCTGGAAGTCCAAGGGTGTTGATCTGAGCCGGCTTCTGGTCTTGCCTCGCAAAGAGCTTGCCCCTTCGGGTACTCTGTGTTGTATCCCTCAGGACCATGGAATTGACACCATCCTCGACCGACAACTCATTCAGGCTTCACAAAAAGCCATAAAGGACAAACAACCGGTCGAACTCGAATACCCCCTGAAAAATACCGACCGGGCTGTGGGAACCATGCTCTCCTCGGAAATAAGCAGGATCCACGGTTACCAGGGGCTGGCTCCCGGGACTATTCGGGTTAAATTTACCGGCCATGCAGGCCAAACATTTGGCGGTTGGCTTGCCCGGGGAGTGGATTTTCAACTGGAGGGTGATGCAAACGATTATTTCGGAAAAGGACTATCCGGAGGAACTCTATCGGTTTATCCGCCTCAAAAAGCCCTGTTCAAGGCTGAGGAGAACATCATTATTGGTAATGTGGCCTTCTATGGGGCTATACAGGGCAAAGCCTTCATTCGAGGTCTTTCTGCAGAACGATTTTGTGTACGGAATTCCGGAGCAGAGGTAGTGGTAGAGGGCGTCGGGGACCATGGTTGTGAATACATGACCGGAGGACGGGCAATAATACTGGGAGAAACGGGGAAGAATTTTGCAGCCGGAATGTCTGGTGGCATTGCCTACGTATGGAACATTCAGGGGAATTTCCTGAACATGTTGAATACCGAAATGGTTGAGGCTCAGGGACTGACCCGGGAAGATGACAAGGAATATATTCTCTGTATGGTTCGGGAACACGTTGAAAGAACCGGCTCAGTCCGGGGTCAATTCATTCTGGACAACTGGAAGACCGAGTATATGAGGTTTTTCAAGGTAATTTCACCAATATACGAACGAATTGTACAACAAGACACCTTACAGGAGGTTCTCCATGGGTAAGCCCACTGGATTTATGGAAATACCAAGGGAAAAGGTTGCCTGGAAGCATCCTAAAGATAGAATTACCAGTTTCCTGGAATTCCAGGTCGAACACGATCTTCAGGCCAGGCAGGATCAGGGTGCCCGCTGCATGGACTGCGGGGTTCCTTTTTGTCAATCAAACTACGGATGTCCCATTCATAACCTCATTCCTGAATGGAACGATTTGATTTACCAGGGTCGTTGGGAAGAAGCGTATTACCGATTGCGGAAAACCAATAACTTTCCCGAGTTTACCGGACGAGTATGTCCTGCTCCCTGTGAAACAGCCTGTGTCCTTGGAATCAATGAACCTGCAGTTACTATTAAGGATAATGAAGCTGCAATCATCGATCGGGCCTACGAGAACGGATTGGTCATACCCCGGGTGCCCAAAATCAGAACAGGGAAAAAAATTGCTGTAATCGGCTCAGGACCTGCAGGTCTTTCAGCTGCAGACGAACTGAACCAGGCTGGTCATAGTGTAACGGTTTTTGAAAGGGCTGACCGCATTGGGGGATTACTCATGTACGGTATTCCCAATATGAAGCTGGATAAAAAACTGGTAGATAAAAGAACCAGACTTATGGCTCAGGAAGGGGTGACCTTCAAAACTGGAGCAACTATCGGCGGTAATATTAAAATCCAACACGTATTGGATCAATTTGATGCAATCCTTTTGAGTACCGGTTCAACCAGACCCAGAGATCTCCAGGTTCCAGGAAGGGATCTGGAAGGAATTCATTTTGCTATGGATTTTCTCACCTTGAACACCAAGAGTTATCTTGATTCACGGTTTGAGGATGGGAATTACCTTTCAGCGAAGGGCAAAAAAGTCATAGTAATTGGGGGAGGAGATACAGGAAACGATTGTATCGGAACCAGTGTCAGGCATGGTGCCCGGTCGGTAGTTAATTTCGAGCTTTTACCCGAACCGCCGTCTGGTAGAACAGCCGAATTCCCCTGGCCGACCTATCCTCGGGTGTTGAAAAGCGACTATGGACATCAGGAAGCTGAACATCAAGTCGGGGCGGGTCCCCGTCAGTGGTCGATTACCACCAAGGAATTCCTTGGGGATGGCAAGCGAAAACTCAACGGGGTGAAAACAGTAAGAGTGCAATGGAAGAAGGAGCCGGGTGAACGGCCTACTTTCTCCGAAATACCTGGAAGTGAGGAAACCTGGGAAGCAGACCTCGTTTTTCTTGCCATGGGTTTTTTAGGGCCGGAAACCTCTTTGCTGGATCAACTCGGTGTAGAACAGGATGGACGGCAAAACGTGAAAGCTGAATACGGAAAATATCGGACAAATCATCCCAAAATTTTTGCAGCCGGAGACTGCCGAAGGGGTCAAAGCCTGGTGGTCTGGGCGATTAACGAGGGCAGGGGTGCAGCAAGGGAGATCGATACTGCACTTATGGGGTGGTCAAACTTGCTGGGGTAACCTGCCTGACTATTCGGCAGGCGTTTCTTTTCCTTGACCGGTAAAAGCTGGTTTATGCTACTTGACGATCTGCATGGTATTATGATACATATTGCATTCGTAATTATATATAACACTGAAGGATAACAGGAAATTCTATGTACGCAATGGTAGAAATACTCGGTAAGCAGTATAAAGCAGAAAAGGGCGGTCTTCTGAAGGTTGATAAAATCGATGCTGAAGAAGGAAAAGCTCTTGAATTTGATTCGGTACTCCTGTACAGGGGGGATGATGCAATTTCCGTTGGAGCTCCTTATGTCAAAGGTGCAAAGGTCTCTGCTGTGGTAGAGGGACACGGAAAGGATGCTAAGGTAATTGTTTTTAAGTATAAAAGACGAAAAGATTACCGGAGAAAACAGGGGCATCGTCAACAATACAGCGTTATTCGGGTTCAGGATGTAACCCTGGCCTAAGAATGATTTATGTAGAGGTGGGGTATGATTCCTATGGCCGTATAAACAGGGTTGTTTCCCGGGGCCATGGGACAAAGATTGGGGGCATAAGCATTCCCTGTTCTCATGTAACCTCGTCATTAAAGGTGTTTGGCAAAATTCTGACCATGAGGTCGGGTGTAGATATTTCTGGTAAAAGTCGGGGGCCTGGAGATTTGGAGTTCCAAATAGAGGGATTAACCGATGAAAATGTCCAGTGGTTTATGGGAGTTCAGGATTTTTTTCTTGCTGCCATTCAGGATCTGGAAAAGCATTTTCCCCAGGAAGTACGAATAAACATACAAAAAGGAAAGGAATAAT
>SKVS01000057.1 GCA_007129335.1 Spirochaetaceae bacterium | reverse complement strand
CCTCCGTTACCCTGGTACCCCTGTTCCTCTTTGCCACACCCCTGTTTTTTTTGGGAACCGATCCAGATGACCTGGGTATGCTCAGGTTTTTCAAGTTCCAGTATGCACCGATAACCCGGAATTTCCGGTGGAACATGGATTTTCTCGGAGCAAGGGAGTATTTGGACTTGGATGGGAGCATAATTCAAGCAGGCCAACAGCTTGAAATGCCTGTCTATTACAGGGAGCAGCGTTTTGGCCTGGTATTTGGTTTATGGCCGGGAAACGAAGGGTTTGTTCATGGGGATTACTACGATTTTGATATGTTCGATGATTACTTTTCCCCTCTGACTGCCGAGCTGAGTTTTATGTCCATGGAAATGGTATCTCCCATGGATTTCCGAATGAGACAGCCTGGCACGCTCTTTCCCAGACCCCGGCGCGTTTTCCTGACCGAGAATTCAGCGGCCGGTCTGTATGGAAAGCTCGCTTTGGGTGATATTACCGAATCCCACAGCCCCTTTCTCCTTTGGACCGACCTGTTCCGTGGACCGGCAAAGCTGAACACCGGTGTTTTCACCCTGGAAAGTTCTACCCTGCAGACCCAGGATGAACTTTCGGCAACCAACATTACTGCCAACCGCTACGGATTCGGTGGGGGCTTTAATTATATGCGCTCCCTCTGGGAGCGGGCAACCTTCCGCCTGGGAGCTCATTTCTACTGGCACCGCTATGCCTACGGAGCTAGCTTTCTGGGTTTCATTGACACAATAGCAACGAAATACATTACCTCAACTACCAAACCGGTCAGTTTCGGTGGGCTTAACCTTAGTCCTGGAACACCAATCGAACTGGACTTTTTCCGGGAAGAAAGCTTTTGGGGATTCGCCCTGGAAGCCTCTTTGAGATTCTAAGGGTTCATTTTCCCACTCTGCCCTTTGTACCTGGCACTTTGGACAGAGTAAAGCATACTAAAACAGCAAACTAAAACAACAAACTTTCATTACCGATCTCCTGCCACAGGATTCGGAACATAGACATGGAGGATTTCATTCATCAGGCCAAGAATGCGGAAGCAGGGCTTCAGGGATTCAACAAGATCCGGCTGATGACAGGTCAGGGAGGTAATGGCGTCGAGCACCTGGGGTTTGTAGGACTCTAAATCATAAATGCACAACTTCAGTTGGTCGTGCATTACCTGAAAACTCTGTAAGGTCTCTTGAGCAAGTTCAAAAGCCCTGGAGTTTGCTTCCTTTATGGAGGTGCGTACCATGGACTTTTGAGCAGTATCGAGCATAGGAATAGTCAAAAGCTGTAAACTCTTGAGCAAGGAGGATTGGGAGGGGGAGGACAATTCTTCGGCGAAAAGGGCAATTCTTTCCACAGACCGTTCTAATCCATCGGAATTCTGTATGAACTGCTTCTTAACTGTTGGAGATGTAAAAGAACCGTGTACTTGCAGACCCCGTAGGCAGGGCATGACGGTATGCTCATGGAGGTGCGACTGATAGGTCAGAAGAATACTGAACAAGTGTGTCAGGGTCAAACCGGAAAAAGATCCAGCCTTCATGGCTTTGTGAGTAGTCTTGTTATATACAGGAAATTCTTCCAGGGGTTCCTGGCCAAAAAGGTTGGTTATGAGTTGTTGTACCCTGATCTCATCCTGGGTTTCCCGATATTCGGTTAGTTCCTCTTCGAACTCCCGTTCTATCTCCTTAGCCAAATGGGCAAAACTGCCGGTTTCCAGAGAAATAACCTTGGGTATTCTGTGAGCATCCTCGCATATGCAGCATATCAGGGGGAGTAACCAGGTGTTCAGTTTTTTTAGCTTTGCTTCCATGGATTCCAGAATATCCGAGTAGGTACCCAGGCTGGAGGGCAGGGACAGGCGGAAATCCGGAGGACACAGGGCAGAAATGAAATACAAATCTTCAATAGGTTCAAGATACTCCTTTGCATCCACTCCCTTGCCCCGGAAACTCAGCATTTTCCAATCGTATTCTCCAATTGCCTTAATGGTCCAGAAAAATAAAATCAGGGCATCCCAGGGAGCCGGGTCATCCAGACCAATGGTATGCATAAGCTTGTGGAACCGTTCTCTCATTGTTTGCAGATTCACCGGATCCGGTTCTTCAAGAGTTTTTCGAATGCTCCCAAAGCTGACATCCTCATGGCCCAGGGAGTGAGCATCCAGAAGCAGGGTATACAAAAACCGGGCAAACCAGTGGAACTCACCGTTTATTGCATTTCCGTCGGGACCCGCATAGTTAGCAGCCTGGTTGAACTGAAGTTCCTCAGATATGTGCTGGGATTGTTTTTTTGTTTCCTTCAGAAAGGTAAAAAAAGGCTCGTCTACCGAATTGCTCAGAGGGCTGTACCAATGGGATTCAGCTGCCAGTTTTTTCATGAGCAGGGCAAGGTCTCTTTGTTTACGTTTGTCTGGAGAGGATGGGGGAAAGGTCAGGAGGAACCACCGTTGTATTCGCTGAAGAAGGTTCATGTTCTAAGAATAGTACAAAGCTTGCACATTTTGCTCCCCCCAATATGGATTTTTATGGTACCTTAGCTACGGGAGTTATACAGCATGGAACAAATACAACAGGTGCTTAATGCAATAGAACAGGTTATTATTGGCAAGCGATCTTCGGCGGAACAACTTCTTTTGGGAGTTCTATGTTCAGGCCACGTACTGGTGGAAGATGTGCCCGGGGTTGGTAAAACTACCCTGGCAAAGGCAATGGCCCAGGTTCTGGGCTGCAGTTTTTCCCGTATTCAGTTTACCCCCGACCTCATGCCTTCGGATATCCTTGGTCTATCCCTGTACGACCAGCAGCAATCGGCCTTTGTTTACCATCCGGGTCCCCTCATGAATCATATTGTCCTGGCCGACGAAATAAATCGTACATCCCCCAAAACCCAATCCAGCCTGCTTGAGGCAATGTCCGAAAAGCATATTACCGTCGACGGAAAGACCCACGAACTTCCCGACCCTTTTTTTGTAATTGCTACCCAGAATCCCGTAGAATACGAGGGTACCTACCCCCTGCCGGAGGCTCAGCTCGACCGGTTTCTCCTTCATGTTACCATGGGATATCCGGAGTTCGACCATGAGGTTTCCATTCTTTCCCTGAATACGGGAACCAAAACTATTCAGGATCTTCCCCAGGTTCTCAGTCCGGGAGAACTGAAGGACCTCCAGGTCAAATCCCAACAAGTGTACATGGCCCAGTCTCTCCAGCGCTACATTGTTCGTCTTGCCCAGGCTACCAGAGAGCACTCGGATGTCCTTCTGGGTCTGAGCCCCCGGGGAGCCCAGCACATATTTCGGGTTGCCAAGGCCCTGGCATTCATCCGCGGTATGGATCATGTTCTTCCGGATCACATAAAAGAAGTGGTCCCCGGGGTATGCCACCACCGAATCATTATTCGTCCCGAGGCCCGTTTTCGGGACATAACCGTTACCCAGGTTATCCAGAACATTCTGGAAGCAACAAGCGTTCCGGTTCTTCTCGATGATTAAATTCCACCGACGAGCTCCCTTGGCAGCCGTTGGAATTCTGGGGTTTCTGGCAATTACCGGGGGAGGGAGGCTGCTGTTCTCCCTTTTTTATCTGTCAATTTTTCTTATTCTGGTTCCCCTGGCCTGGCTGACCCTGTCCTTAAACCGCCTGCGCGGCTCATTTGAAGTAACCCCTGATCATGGTCATGTAGGCGATACCCTTGAAGTTCGCTATACCCTGGATAATACCCGGGGCGGACGGTTTCCCTTTGTT
>SKVS01000115.1 GCA_007129335.1 Spirochaetaceae bacterium | reverse complement strand
GAGGGAAGGATACTGCAAGGCAAGCTGGTTGTTCCACAGATCCACAACCCCTGCATTGATGGGCCGCAGATCAAGTCCATCTACCCCGTCGGCGGTAATGGTTATTTCCCTCTTACCATCCACCCGGCGAACACTCCCCAGGGATCCGGTTTGGACAATAGAAGCAACACTGGAAAAGGGCACGAGGCGACCATCCTCGGTAGGTATGAAAGACTGTTCTAAAGCTTCATAACCCCGGGATTCCCCGAACCGCAGGAGTATAGCCACCTCCTGGTTGTTTTCGAAGAAGGTACCAATACGCAGTCCATCGAAACGGGCTCGCAGGAAATTCCCCAGGGTTCCCACGGTTACCCCAAGAGCGCTGGCCCGTTCGGAATTCATGCGAATTTGCAGCTCCGGGCTTCCGGGTGCGAAATCGTCCTCAATATTAATAACCCCATCATAGGTTCCCAGGTAGTTTTGAATGAGCCGGGATGATTCCTGTAACTGGGAAAGGCTGTCGCCGGACACCCTGAAACTCAAGGCAGCAGAGGTAGGCGGACCATTCTGAGCTTTTCGGTAAGCGATGGAGTCCGCACCCGTAATGAACCAGGCCTGGGACTGCACATCCGCAATAATATCGTCAATCGACCGGATCCGCCCCTCGTCCTGCTCGGTTAAATCCACAAGAATCTGGGCTACATTCGCATTGGTAGTGCTCCCTGTTCCTCCAGTTGCAGTGCCTACACTGGTGCGGATTGCCTGGAATTCCCCGTCTCCCAGCCTGGGAAGGAGGAGGTTCTCAAACTCCCTGACCAGGGAATCGGTACGCTCAATGGCAGTGCCGGTGGGCATGGTAATATCAATAGTAAAGTAGGAAAAATCCTCTGCGGCAAAAAGGTCCTGCTGCAGGGTGGTAACGAGACTGAATACCCCGATCGAGAAAATCAGAGTAATGGCCAATACCAACCCTCTTCTCCGGTAAACCCGGGAGAGCATGCCATCGTATACCCGGCGAATGGATTCAAACCACCAGCCCGGTTCTTTTCGCGGCTGCCCCTTTCGATTTGTTTTTACTCCCTCCTTGCCCCAATCGGCAAAGTGGCTGGGCAAAAAGAACAGGGCTTCGAAGGTACTGACAATGAGGGCAATGGTTACGGTCAGGGGAATGACCCGCAAGAACTTCCCGATAGTTCCGGGAATGAGCATAAGGGGCAAAAAGGCTGCTACCGTTGTAGCCGTAGCAGCTATGACAGGCAACACCACCTGATTTGTTCCCAGGATCGCCGCTTTATGACGGGAAAGCCCGGTCTGCTGGAGACGGTAGGAGTTTTCTACAATGACTATCCCGTGGTCTACGATTAATCCCAGAACCAAAACAAGGCCGAAAAGAGTGTTGGTGTTTATGGTTTCTCCAAGAAATTCCAGCACAATAAAGGTCAGGGCAAAGGTAACGGGAATACCTAATGCGGTAATAGACGCATTACGGAATCCAATAAAAAACCACAAGATTATGACCAGCAAACCCAGACCCACTACCGCATTACTGGTAAGCACCGAAAGGCTTGAGGCAATTTGTACGGTAGAGTCGTTGAAAATATTTACGGACATTCCTGGGGGTAAGCTGTCCTGAATTTCTTCCAGAATTGCCCGGGTTCCCTGGACCACCGAAACAGAACTGCCTCGGGGAACCTTGGTAACCCGCAGACTTATGGCATCCTCTCCATTGTACCGGCTCAGGGCTCCTGTGGGATCGTAGGTATCTATGACCTGGGCCACATCCTGAACCCGAATCATTCCACCGGATTCATCGGACCTGCGAACAATAATGGAGCTAAAGTCTTGAACACTCTCAACTCCCCCAAGGGTACGAATGAGGAATTCCCGCCCGCCGGTCTGAAGGGTTCCGCCGGGAACCGATTGGTTCTGATCCTGAACCGCCCGGAGCAGTTCGGTGGTGCTCAGTCCCAGTGCAGAAAGGCGCACCGGGTCTATATCCAGAATTATCTGCCTGTCCCGGGCACCAACCAAATCCACATCGGCCACATCCCGAACCCTGAGAATTCGGTCCCGGATACTCTGAGCCTCCCGCACCAGGGTTGGGTAAGAAACATCTCCGCTTACCACAACCTCGACCACCGGTAAAAAGTCAGCACTGGAAAAATCATCCACCAGGGGATTCAGCACCCCATCGGGAAGCCGAACCTGGCTGAACCGGGTCTGGGATTCCTGAAAGAGGGACCGGAATTCATCGTTGGAAATGCCGTCATCAAATTCCACCCGGACAACCGAAAGGCCCTCGCTGGTAACCGAGGATATCCTGCGCAAGCGGTTAATTCCCTGAAAGGCATTCTCTACCGGTACGGTTACCGTAGCTTCCAGATCCTCCGCACTGACCCCCGGGTAGGGCACAATGACATTCACCCAGAAAAAGGGAACCTCGGCAAACTGTTCCTGGGGCAAGCGGAGGACGCTGAACAGACCAAGGGCCAACAGGGTCACCATGAGTATGGTTACCAGTACGGGGTTTTCCACAGAAAACCTGCCAATAGAAAATCCCTGAGACCTGCTCTCTGCAGCCTTGTCCTGAGCTTGGTCTTCGGTTTTACCCTGTTCGTTCTTTTCTTCGTTGATTTCTTGGTTGTTTTCTTCGTTGATTTTCATAATAGTCTTCTTTCTCTTAACTCATGTGAGGAAACTGCTAATGAACCTAGTTCGTAGCAGCTGTACCCTGGTTTCTGGCTCTGGTCAGACCACTGACAAGGACCGAATTGCCCACCAGACTCACCTGGGGATCCAGGGCCTGAATAGCCACCCGGTCACCAAGCTGATCAACAAGGCGGATCTGTACCAACCTGGGCTGGTCGTTCTGTGAATCCACAAGGAAAACTGATGCCTTCCCATCCCGGAGAACCAGGGATGAATCGGGCACCACGGTACTCACCGGTGCATTTGGGTTAATAATTGTAACCTCAGCAGCCATTCCTGCACGGATTACCTCAGGTTTGGGATTTGGAAAATCCACCAAAGCTGTCCAGCTTCCCGTTCGGCGGTCGCTGCCTGCACTAATTGCTTCTACCCTTCCCTGGGCTGTTATGGTTCCTGTTGGAGTTGCTATGCGGATTTCTGCGGGCAGACCCTGCTCAACCAGGAATACCTGACTCTGTCCCAGGGAAACGCTCATTCGCAGGGTCGATAGATCCACAATTCTTCCCAGCTGCTGCCCCGGCTGAACCTGGTCCCCAATGACCAGACCCGGAGCCTTCTCTGCAACCTGACCGCCTATGGGTGTTGTTACCCGGGTATTTTCCAGAGCATCCCGCGCTTGGACCAACTGGGCTTCCAGACCATTGACCGTAGCCCGGGCCTGGGTCAGAACATTCAAGGCTAAAGAACCCCGCCGGTACAGATCCTCTTTGGATTCAAGGTCTGCCCGGTTAATTTCGTACTGTTGTTCCAGTTGTCTCAGGGTCAGGGCAGCGATGGCATCATCCAGGGCAATCAGGACCTGGCCCCCAGAAAGGGAGTCTCCCAGTTCAAAATTAATAGACCGAATTATTCCACCGGTTCGGGTACGGAGAATGGCCTCCTGCTGACCCTGAATTACCCCGCTGGAAATTACCCTGTCCCTCAGGGCCTCCTGACGAACCGGTACCGAATCGGGAACCATTGCGGTATAATCCGTTGCACCGGTTAATCCTTCCCATTCGTTTTCTGCCAGGTTTTCCGTTCCATCGGAGCATGCCGAGAACAAAAAAACCATTCCAATCAGAGTTATCAAGAGCCATTGTT